>CAKPHJ010000003.1 GCA_934157205.1 uncultured Clostridia bacterium | reverse complement strand
TAAGGCAACGTTTAATGTTAAAGATAACATAAATGATATTATAAAAAATAGTATTACTTTAACCATAAACATCACCACCTCTCCTACGATGATTCGTATAATTGGTGGCAAAACCACATCTGCTTATTATCATTTCCTATGTGAACTAGTATAGCATACAATTAAAAATAAATCAACATAAAAGTAATTAATACAGGAATAAAAGTAGCTTAAGTTGTAAATAAGCAAATACCAATAAAATCAATAATAGATGTTGCTAATTATTTAGAGGATTGTAAAGATAGATATGATAATACATTTAGGCAAAATGAACTATACAATAGAGTTTTATAATGGTCAAACAATGACAGAATCAGATTACAACTGGTTTATTGGTAATTTAAACGAACCTAGATTAATAAAAAATATAATACTGAATCTTTATATTGGAGTTTCGACAAGATCACAAGGAAGCAACTATTAGCAGAAAAGCCAAAGTTATATAATTTATTTTTGGAAACTACTCTTAGGTGTAATGCAAAATGCAAGCATTGTGGTAGTAGAGCAGGAGAGAATAGTAAGTTAGATGATGAATTAACTACTGAAGAGATAAAAAATGCACTACAAAGTATTGCTAATAAATATGATGCTAGTAAAATTTTATTAAATATAACTGGTGGAGAACCATTAATAAGGCAAGACCTTTTTGAAGTAATGGATTTTGCTAATAAATTAGGATATCATTGGGGAATGACTACAAATGCTATGTTAATAAATGAGAGTAACATTGAGAAAATGAAAAAAACTGGAATGACAACCATTTCTATAAGTTTAGATGGATTAGAGCAATCACATGATGAATTTAGAGGCGTTAAAGGTTCTTATTCAAAAATAATTGAAAATATAAAAAAATTTAAAGAAGCAAATTTTTTAAACTATTTACAAATAACAACGGTTGTAAACAAATTAAATATTAAAGAGCTAAAAAATGTATGGCAAAATGAAAGAACTTCAAATTGATTCATGGCGAATCGTAAATATGGATCCTATAGGAAGAGCAGAAGATAATAAAGAGTTAGCCTTAAATAAAGAAGATTATAAATATTTATTAGATTTTATAAAACAGAAAAAGAAAAAATCAAAATTTGATGTTACTTATGGGTGTACTCATTTTGTTGGAATGAAGTATGAAAAAGAAGTTAGAAATCATATGTTCTTTTGTGTAACTGGTTTTACAACCGGAAGTATTTTATACAATGGAGATATTTATGTATGTCCGAGCGTTGAAAGAAGAAAAGAACTTGTTCAAGGAAATGTTAGAACTGATGATTTTGTAGAAGTTTGGGAAAATAAGTTTAAATGGTTTAGAAATTTAGATAAACTAAAATGTAAAGACTGTGAAAACTGTAAAGATTGGAAGTATTGTAGAGGAGACTCTTTAGATACATGGGATTTTAATAATAATAGACCTAAATTATGTTTAAGTAAAATTTTGGAAGGAAATGAAAAAAATGAATAAAATTAAAAAGATATTTGCAAGTTTTAGTGTATTTTTTACAAGTACGGTATCAAAAGTATTGGCACAGAAAATTGAACCAGGAATGATAGAAGATAAATATGGAGTGTTTGAGCCAACTATGGGAGAAAAAATTTCAGAAATAGGAAAAATAGCCCTTCCATTAGTATTATTTATTATAGGATTATTTGTTATTCTAAGTAAAAAGATAACTAATAAAGTAAAAGTTATAATAATATCAACATTGTTAACTATAGGAATTATAGGATGGATAGTGTTAAACTATATTGCAAGCAATTATTGAAAAATACTTAAATTTTAGTTATATTAATAGGAGGAATAAGAGTCCACAGTGTTAATAAAAAGATTATATCACGAAAGTGACATAATATAAATTTTTAGGGTATTTTTAACCCTGAATATATTATACAAGGAGGAATGAATATGGCAACATTTTATTTAATTAGACACGGTAAACCAGATTATACATATGGAGATACACATGGATTTATAGGTCAAGGACATGATTTTGCACCATTGAAACAAGATAGAATAAAAGATGTTATAGAAACATCAAAAGATGTTAGATTAAAAAATGCACAAATTATTGTAGCTTCACCTTATACAAGAGCATTACAAACAGCTAGTATAATATCCAAAGAAACAGGACTAGAAATTGTGGTTGAGCCAGATATAAGAGAATGGCAACCAGATCTTACATATCAATACAAAAATAGCAATGAAATGAAAGGATACTATAAAGATTATATTGAAAATAATGGAGTTTATCCGATTAACGAAAAAAGAAAATGGGAGACAAAAGAACAATTAAATAATAGAGTTATGTATGTTATTAATAAATATAAAGAAAAATATGATAAAATAATTGTAGTTGCTCATAAAATTGCTTTTCAATCTATTTGCGATTGTGGAGACATGAAACCTGCTGAAATTTTTGAAACTACTTTTTAAATTAAACTAGAAATGGAGAAAAAATAATGAATGAAAAGATGATTTTTGGCATATTTTTACTAATTTTTTTATTAAGCATATTAATGCCAACTCAAACTTCTGCTATAAGTATTAGTGATGGATATACTATTGATTCCTATAATATTGAAATGATTGTAAATGAAAATAATTCATTTGATATAACTGAAACCATAAATGTTAATTTTACTGGAAATGGAAAACATGGAATTTTTAGAAAAATTCCAACGAGAAATACAGTGACTAGATTGGACGGAACAGAATCAAATAATAGAGCTAAAATATCCAATATTAGTGTCAGTGATAAGTATACTGTTTCAACAGAAAGTGGTTATAAAGTGCTAAAAATAGGTAATAAATATCAAACTGTTTCTGGAATAAAAACATATACTATAAAATACAATTATAACATTGGAAAAGATCCTTTAAAGAATGCAGACGAACTTTATTTCAATTTAATAGGAAAAGAATGGGATACAAAAATTGAAAATGTAATTTTTACGATTACAATGCCAAAAGCATTTGATAAATCAAAATTAGGTTTTTCAAGTGGAAATGTATATTCAACAAATAGTTCAAATGTTAGTTATACGGTCACAGGAAATACAATAAAAGGTTCACTTAAAACAGGATTATCTTATGGACAAGCATTAACAGTTAGGCTTACACTTCCAGAAGGATATTTTGTTGGAGCTAGTAATAATCTAGATGTTATAATGTTACTTGAAATTGGTGTTTCAATAATATTTGTAATTATAGCCTTTATTTTATGGATTAGATATGGAAAAGATGAAATTGCAATAAAAACGGTAGAATTTTATCCGCCAAATGGAATGAATAGTACGGATTTAGCGTTTATATATAAAGGGCATTCAGAAGAAAAAGATATAATATCTTTATTAATATTTTTAGCTAATAAGGGGTATTTGAAAATTGAAGAATTTGAAGATGAAACAAGTAATTTTATTATTAGTAAACTTAAAGAATATGATGGAAACAATGAAGATGAAAGAACATTTTTTAATGAATTATTTAGTTTAAAAGATCAAGTAACAAAAAATGATTTAAATGATAAATTTAATTCGACTTTGAAAAAAATTGCTAGAAATATAAATAGAAAAGAAAATCAAGAAAAAATATTTGAAAAAGCATCATTAAGTAATAGAATATTAATAATAGCAATGATTATTATAGTTTTCTTGTTTATGGGAGGATTATCTATATTTAATATGAGTAAAATATCACTTGCAATGATTGTTGTACTTCTTATTTTACTTTATAAAAAACCTAATATATGGATAAGTATACTGGCATCATTTGCTTTTGTTGATGTTACATTTTCTTGTATGGCAAACGACATCAATGCAGATAATGCATATTTAGTTAAGTTTATAATTCAAAGTATATGTATAGTTCTTTTAATTATTTTTTTAGGTATAATAAAGAAAAGGACAGAATATGGAACAGAGATGTTGGGAAAGATACAAGGTTTTAAAGATTTTTTAGAAACAGCTGAAAAACCTCAACTTGAAGAATTAGTTATGCGTGCTCCCGAATATTTTTATGATATTTTACCATATACATATGTTTTAGGGGTATCTAATAAGTGGATGAATAAATTTGAAGATATAGCTTTAGAAGCACCTAAATGGTATGATGGACATAAGGCATTTGATAATCATTCGTTTAATAGGTTTATGAATTCTACATATTCGTCAATATTTAATACAGTTACGTCATCTCATTTTTCAAGCAGTAGTAAATCTGGAGGTGGATTTTCTGGAGGGGGCTCTGGCGGAGGCGGAGGCGGATCTTGGTAATTAGAGCAAACTTAATAATGAATTGACCCCAAAAAGTTTTAAGCTTTTTGGGGTCTTTCTATTATAGGAAAATAACAATGTTTTATAAGTCTATTTTTGTATTATTACCATAGCGTTTTACTTTTTGAGTTGTTGTTTTTTCAAATTCTTTATCACGTATTACAAATCCTTTAATATGTTTATAATTAGGCATTTTTTTATTAACATTTGCAACTACATCAGAAATTATTTTCCAAATTTCTTCTTTGGTAGGAACACTACCTTTTAAATATTGTGTTATTGCTTCAATATTAGGATAAATTTGAGCATTAATATAAGTTTCATCATCATTACTTTTTTGAATTCCCAATACAAGTGATTCAGAAATTAAAGGGCTATCATTTAAATAATATTCTACTTCTTCTGGATATATATTTTTTCCGTTTTTTGTAACTATAACACTTTTACATCTTCCAGTAATGTACAAATAGCCATTATTGTCGATTTTGCCTAAATCACCTGTATGAAACCAGCCATTTACTAAAGTTTTATTAGTTTCTTCTTCATTTTCATAATATCCGAGCATAACATTTGGACCTTTAACAATAATTTCTCCAACACCTTCTGAATTTGGATTATCTATTTTATATTCTACATTTGGAATTGGAAGTCCAGCACTATCATCTTTTTGGAAAAAGTCTGTATTACCACATACTAGTGGGGAACATTCAGTTAAACCATAACCTTGTAAAGTATTTAAATTTAGGTTTCTAAAATCAGCTAAAATATTTGGGTTTGCTGAAGCAGCACCTACAATAAATACTCGAAGTCTACCTCCTAAAGTGTTTTTTACTTTTGTTTTAATAATTTGTTTCATAATCCAAGGCAAATTGTTAAATGGATTTTGAGTTTTATCAGCATTTCTATATTTTTCTGGTAAAGATTTGTTCATATTTTTAATAATATTTTTATGTAAGTTTTCTAAAAGCAAAGGAACACATAATATAACTGACGGATGAAATTCTGTCATATTTTTTGTTATATATCGCAATCCTTCACAATGGGCAATACTAGCACCGCTATATATTGGCAATAAAAAACCAATTGTACATTCATATGTGTGATGAAGTGGTAAAATAGAAAAGAATAAATCACTTCTTTTTACTTTTACTATTCCATATATTGATAATATATTTGAACATATATTTCTTTGTGATAAACAAACACCTTTAGCGTGCCCTGTAGTTCCAGAAGTAAACAATAAAATACGCATTTCATCTGGGTCTATTTTTATGTTATCAAAATCGTGAATACCAGATTCGTATAGTTTTTTTCCTTCTTCTAAGAAATTTTCAAAATTTAATGAAGAATTTGTTAATTCAAATTTTATAAATAATGTGTCTTGATTATTTAATTTTGAAACATTATTTAAAATTTCATCTAAATTTTTTTTATCACCTAGTATACATGCAGTTTTAGAAACATTCATAAAATTTATTACATCATCTTTATGTAGTTCTTTATCAATTGGTACTACAACTCCTACAATACTTGCAGCCAAATAAGAAACACACCATTTATAACTATTTTTTCCTATTATTGCAATTCTTTTTCCTAAAAATCCTTTTTTTATAAGACTAGTTCCTAAATAAATAACATCATTTTTAAATTGTTCATATGTAATTGAATATATAGTGCCATCATCATTTTTTCTTTTAAAAGCAGTTCTTGAACGGTAAATATCTCCTGAACGATATAGCATTTGTTTGAAATTTGTTATTTCTTCTGTTTTATGATATTTTTTCTTTAATTCTTCTGCTGTAGTAAGTTTTTCTTTCATTTTTTTAATAATTCCCTCCGTTTTTTATAAATATTATATATTTTAATATTTATAATTTAAAATTTCAATAATATTTTTAAGTTTATTTATATCTATAAAAAATAAAATTTGTATCTTTTTTTAATGTTATGTTACCATCATATATGCTTTTTTCATTGTCTGTTAATGGAATATCTATAAAAACAGTACACTTAAATTCTTCATCTTTGTTATTAGTAATGTATATATCAAAAGATAAATTGCATTTTAAGTTTTCTAAATTTATATTACATTTTTTTAATAGTGAACCATCATAAGTTATTGGAGAAGATGTATCTGTTATAGTATAGTCTGATTTAATATTGTTATTTACATAACACAAAGTTATTGGGTTTGCCAAGTTATTATATAGTGTTGGTGTATCTAAGTTTGCCTCGTTTTCAGAAGTGATGTTAAAGTCTAATGAATCTTGAATAATGTTTTCACTAGAGTATGAGCTTTTGGCAAATTGATTTAAGCCTTTAAAATATAAACTTGGATTTCCTAAAGATGGTAATGTGTTAAATTTTATATTGTTAATTGATACTTTTTTGAAAGTATTTTCTAAGTTTTTTTCATTAGAGTCATTTTGTATAAATATTGCCATATCTGTATATTGGTATAAATTTTCTATAGTAAAATTACTTGCTGAACTGTTTTTATTTTGAGCATCACAGCTGCTAAATAAAACTATTTTATTAATTTTAAATATTACATTTTCATTCTTTTTTGCTATAGGTAGAATTTGATTTTCAAAGTTGTATTTATGTATGTATTTATTTGCAAGTAAACTAGCAAGAAAAATATCAATTACTACCAATAAAATTGTAATTATTAGTAATATTTTTTTCTTCATTTTAAAAACCTCCTCGTATATAATAGTATAAAATTTAAATAAAATCAATAGCACAATTTTTGCCTTGACGTTTTATATTAAAAAATGTAAAATATAATTGGTGATGTTATGAAATCAAAAGATAAAATAAAAATTAAAAAAAATTTTGCAATTTTAGCTTTTATTATTAGTATATTAATTATAATAGAACTTTATAACAAATATTTTTATAAAAATGATGTATATGCAAAAGAAACATCAGAAGAAGCAAGCAATATAAAAATAAGCACAGCAGAGCCAATAAATATTGAAAATATAATTGAAAAAAACACAGAAAATAAAGGAAAAGAAGAATATAAAACTGAAGAAGTAACACTAGAATATATAACTAAATATAGAAATAATGCTCAATTACCTAAAGGAACAGTACAAGTTGTGCAAGAAGGAAGAGAAGGTAAACAGCAAATAGTAACAAAATATACATATAAAAATGAAGAAATTGTATCAGAAGAGCAAATTTCTTGTAAAGTAACAAAATCTGCTATAAACAAAATAGTAGAGATAGGAACAGGAAATTATAAAAATAATTACAAAGTAAAAGTTGGAGACAAACTTTATGTAACATCAGACAGATTATCTATTATGTCAGAACCAAATGAAAATTCACAAAAAGTTGGTACAATTTTTCAAAAAAATGAAGTAACATTAACAGAAATACAAAATTCTTGGTATAAAATAAAAAAAGATGATATAACAGGATATATAAAATCTGAATGTGTTACTTATATGAATCCAAATAGCAAATATGAAGAAAACGAAAATGAAAATGCAACAAATAAAAACAATATAACTAAATTAGAATTTAATATGGTATTAAACAAACCAAGTGGTTTAACATTAGAACAATTTAAAAAAGTTTTAACTGACAGTAAAGATGAAAATAAAATATTTGAACAAAATAGTCAGTATTTTTATTATATAGAAAAGCAATATAACATAAATGGAATTTTTGTTGCAAGTATGGGAATACATGAAAGCGCATGGGGAACATCAAAAATTTCAACAGAAAAAAACAATTTATTTGGTTATGGAGCATATGACTCAAACCCATATAATGGGGCATACAATTTTTCTAGTTATGCTGAAAGTATAGATTTAATAGCAAGAGTGCTAGTAAAATATTATATAAATCCTAAGGGAACAAGTATTTATAGTGGAGAAAAAGCATTAGGAACATACTATAATGGATCAACATTAAATGCTGTAAATAAAAAATATGCAACAGATAAAAACTGGGCAAATGCAGTATATGAATACATGAAATATTTATACAATAAATTATAGAAATTTCCTTGATATTTTTAATTATTTATTGTATGATATTAAACAGAAGGCTAAAAGGCTTAGGGAAAGGGGTTAACAGTATGAAAAAAAGTGTAATAATTGTTACAATAGCAATAATAATTATTGGAACATTTGCTATGTTAAACAAAACATATGCAGCTGATGTAGCAGAAAATATTGCAATAGACAAAGAAACAGAAAGCAAATTAATTGAACTAAAAGACAATTCTCTAAATTCAATTGAAGACTATAAAGTAAAATATGGTTCAGATGTATATGGAACAGTTGCTTACATATTAAATTTAGTACGTATATACAGTATACCATTATGCTTTTTAGGAATTGTTATAGGAGCTATTCACCAATATGTAATAGGAGTAAGAAAATTAGATACATTGGAAAAAGGTATGGCTTTAATGGTAACATTCATCACAATTTTAATTATATGCCAAATATTACCACTAGCGTTTGCAGTGTTTGTAAAATTTGGAAGGGGGTAACAAATGAAAGTTTTATTTGCTGTAAGTAATGAAGAAATTTCGGAAACAATCGTAAAAAAATATCAAAGCATGTATAAACAGATAATTTCATATAAAAACGTTTATTACTTTAATGCAATATTAAAAGAATTACAAAAAGATAAAAGTTATGACAGAATAGTAATAAGTGAAGACTTAGAAGCATTTACACATACACAATATGATCAAATAGACAAATTTATATTTGAAAAATTAGACAGTATAAGTGATGAAGCTTCTAACAACAGAGGAAATGATACACCAATAATTTTAATATGTTCAGAAAGAAGAACAAAATCTGAACAAATACTAGTAAAATTATTTGGAATAGGAATATATAATGCAATAATTGGAAATGACAGAAGCACAGAAGAAGTTTGCAAACTAATAAACAGACCACGTACAAAAAAAGAAGCAAAAACATATTATAAAATTGATGTAGAAGATGTAAATTATCAAGCAGAAAGTGAAAATGATGTTAGCGAAATGGAAATACAAAACATTTTAGCACATTATAAAAGACTTGGAAAAAACGAAGATAGATACATAGAAAGCTTTAACAATATAGCTGCACAATACAATGATACACAATTAAGAATAATAACAAAATTTTTGCCATTAAATGTAAGAGCAGTATTAGAAGAAAGTTCACCAAAATATCAACAAATTATGTCTTTCAATAATAGTGTATCAAATGATCTTAGAACTAAAAATAAACAAAAAGAAAACGAAGGAACAAGCGAAATTTTATTAAAATCAGAAAATAGAGAAACAATAATGTCAAAGCCTGTAGTAATTCCAAGAGCTGTTAACATGAAAGGAATAAAAAAATTGGCAAAACCACAACAAAATGTAGAACATGTTGCAAAAGAGGTTACATACACAGGAGAACAACATTTACAACAAAGAAATGAACATAAAAATATAGAACCAGAACAAACTCAAAATGTAAGAGAAATAAAAGAAGAAGTTGTAGAACAAGAAGAGCAAAAACCAGTAAAAAGAGGAAGAGGAAGACCAAGAAAAAATGCTGTACCTGAGGTTCAAAATACAGTAGAACAACCAGTAAAAAGAAAAAGAGGAAGACCAAGAAAAAATCCAATAGAAGAACCTAAAACAGTAGAACCTATAGAAGTACAACAAGAAGAACCAATATTACCAGGTTTTGAAGACATAGATGACGAAACAAAAGTAAAACAAGAAGAAAGCTATAATGATACAATATTACCTGGATTTGAAGAAACAGACGAAAAAGAAGATACATTTTTACCAGGTTTTGATGACACAGAGCCAGAACCAATAGAAGAACCAGAAAAATCTACAATATTACCAGGTTTTGAAGATGAACAGGAACAAAATTATGAAAACTATAGATATGAAGCACCACAACAAAACGAAACAGAATATAAAACATTAGAAAATGAAAATACACAACAAAATGAAACAAACAAAAACAACGAATATTCACAAAATAACATAAGTTATAATAGCAGAACACAAGAATATAACTATACAAATAATGAACAAGAAGAGGAAGAATATGAAAGCACAATAGATTTAACAAATTTATTAACACCAGACAAAAAAATAGTTTCATTTATTGGTACAAGTAAAAACGGAACATCTTTCATAGTAAATAATTTAGCAGAACAAATGGCTAAAATAGGTATAAATACAGCAATTTTAGATACAACAAAAAATAGAAATTCTTATTATATTTATACAAAAAATGAAGAACAACTAAGACAAACTGCATCAAAGAGTATAGATGGACTAGCAGTAGGAATAACAAATGGAATAAATGTAGAAAAAAATCTTACAGTTTACACATCATTACCAAATGAAAATGGTTCAATAAAAAACGTTGATAAAATTTTAGAAACACTTATTAAAAATTATTCATTAGTTTTAATAGATACAGACTTTAACACTCCAAAAGGATACTTTAAACAATCACAAGAAACATATCTTGTACAAACAATGGACATATTAACAATACAACCTCTTACAGCATTTTTAAAAGAATTAAAAGCAAGAAATATTCTAGACGAAAAAAAATTAAGAATTATACTAAATAAAGTAGTAAAAATAAGAGGAATAAAAGATGAAACAATAATAGGTGGAATGGCATTTTATAATGATCCATCAATGTCATTTATGACAGAACTATTCGATAGAACAAGAATAAAATATATTTCAATACCATTTGAAGAAGAAACATACATAAGATACCTAGAAGGAATAATTAAATGCGAAATTTCTTTAAAAGGTTATTCAAAAGCATTTTTGCAATCTTTAAAAGAACTAGGAAATATGGTATATCCACTTGTTAGTTCACCAAAAGACAAAAATACTTATAGACCACCATCAGTAGGAGAAAATAACTTTTCCCCTAACATGAACAATACATTAGATAAAATGAAAAGAAACTTTTAAAAACCATACATAAACCAAAAGAGGAGGGAAATAATGTGGTTATTATAGTAATAGTAGCTATATTAGTTATAATAGTAGTTGGACTTATAATATATAATGTAACAATACATAAAAAAATACAAAAATTCAAAAATATGAACCAAAGAATTACAAATTTATATGTTGTACAAGACTTCATAAATGCTATTGGAGAAACATCTACTGTTGAGCAAAAAATCAAAAAAATAAATGATATACTAATAGAAAGATACGAAATAAAATATTCTACAATTGTTGTATTCGATGGAGCTGAATATCAAGTAAAAGCTTCAAATGTAGACAAAAAACATTGGGATACATTAAAAAGCTTACAAGATGTAGATATGTTTAAAGATAGCATACAATCAGCAACACCTAAATATGTAACAGTAAATAACGAAAAAGAAAGACTTCCATATCAACAAATGGAATTTGGAAGAGCAAAATCTGCAATATTTTTCCCTCTTTATATTGACAATGTTTATATTGGATATTGGATTATAGAAAGCGGAACACCACATGATTTTGACAATGTAGATACAACTGTATTAGAAGTTATAAAAGAAAATATTGTTTCAGTTTTAAAAACAGTAGTGCATCAAAAAACACTAGAAACAATAGTAAGAACAGATCAATTTACAGGACTATATTCTGAAGAATATTTATATGGAGAAGGAAAAAAGATAATAGACCAATATACAATTTCTACAATTTGTATGTTTAAAATTATAAATATACAAGAAATAAATAAAAAATATTCGAGAGAATTAGGAAATAAGGTAATCACTAAAATAAGTAATTACATAAAACAAAATATTTCAAGTGACTATGTTTTTGTTAGATATATGGGACCTAAATTTGTAATTGCATTTTCTGGAGTAGAAGCTGGTAGCACAGCCGATTTCCTAAATGAAATGAAAAACGTAATAGAATCAATGAAAATTGAATTAACTCCTGTAGAAAGACAAGAACAAGGTTTACAACCTAAAAAACAAGGTGAAGAAGTTGCAATACCAAAATTAAATTTTGTAATTTCATCATATTATAAGGGAACAGGACTTGAAGAAGTTCTAAAAAAATTAGAAGAATACTTAGATGAAGCTGATATAAACGAAAGCAACATAACAAACATATAAAGGAGGAATAGATATGGATTTTGATAAAACAATGCATTTTGAAGTTGAAAGGGAAGAAAA
The DNA here is from genome assembly GCA_934157205.1 of uncultured Clostridia bacterium. Classification (GTDB taxonomy): domain Bacteria; phylum Bacillota; class Clostridia; order TANB77; family CAG-508; genus CAG-269. The sequence continues at coordinate 63,284 of CAKPHJ010000003.1, read as the reverse complement.
TGAAAAATGCCAAGAAATATTAAAAGATGTGTATAATTCTTTAATAGAAAAAGGTTATAATCCAATAAATCAAATTGTAGGATATATATTGTCTGGAGATCCAACATATATTACAAGTCATAATGATGCAAGAAATAAAATTAGAACAATAGAGAGAGATGAATTGCTTGAAAAAATGGTTAAAAACTATATAGGAATAGACGAAAAATAAAATGAGAATTTTAGGAATTGACTATGGTGAAGCAAGAGTCGGAGTTGCAATTACAGATGCACTAAATATAACAGCACAAGGATTAGAAACAATACAAAGAAATGGGACAGATAAAAATATTTTAAAAAGATTAGATGAAATTTTAAGTGTATATCCTGATATTGCAACAATAGTAGTTGGAATGCCACTAAATATGAATGGAACAATGTCTCAAAGAGCAGAAATAACCGAAAAATTTATACACAAATTAAAATGCAAATATAACAAAATTAATATAGAAACAGTAGACGAAAGGTTAACAACAGTTGAAGCACATAAAACAATGAATTTTTTAGATGTTAATAAGAATAAAAAGAAAAATATAGTGGATACTATATCTGCAGTATATATTTTAGAAACTTATTTAAATAAATTAAAAAATACATTGAAAAAAAATGAAATATAGGTTATTATATTAAATAAGTTATTATATTAAAAACAAATATAATTAATAAAATTGAAAGGAGAAAAATAATGGAAGAAAATTTTGAAGGAGAAAATTTAGAAGATAATATAGTTGTATTAAACGACGAAGAGGGAAATGAAGTTAAATTTGAATTTTTAGATTTAATAGAATTAGATGACGAAGAATATGTTGTATTACTACCAATTACTGAAGAAGGCGAAGAAGAAGAAGGAGAAGTTGTAATACTTAAAGTAGAAGACACTGAAGAAGAATCAGAAGAAGAATCTTATATAAGTGTAGAAGACGAAGAAATACTAAACAAAGTATTTGACATATTCAAAGAAAAATTCAAAGATGATTTTGACTTTGTAGATTAATTTTAAATATTATTAATAGGGGTATTGCTCCTTCTTAAGTAAATTAATTGTTAAAACTATTAAAGGAGTGTAACATTAAATTTAACTTAAAAGGAGAAATGCCCTTCTTATAAATATAGAGGAGGAAAACAAATGAAAAATTTTTCAACATGGCTAATAATAATGTTTGCGATAATGTTTTGGATTTTTAGAATTATAGTAGCATTTACTTACGAATTAAAAATTGACTTTGGTGGAATAGAGCCTATAAATCAAACTATGGAAGTAATATTATTATTTGTTGTCTTATTATGCTTAGTATTAATAGTAAAAAGAAAAATGTTAGGAGCATTATTATATTTATTATCATATGGAATATATTTTGGAACAACACTTACAAATGGTATAAGAACAATGATTGAAAATTCATATGATATAACAGATGTTGCAACATATTTAAATGTATTTATAGCATTAATAGGAATAATACTTCCAATAGCCGTTCTATTAGATCTATTATTAGACAAAGGAAGAAAAGCAAATCCAAAAGACAAAAAAACAGATTGGTTTTATAAAAATGAAAAATTTGATAGAAAATTAGACGATAGAGCTGATAAAAATAATTATAGAACATTATAAAAATTCTAAAATGATATTCTATAAAAGGTGATAAAAATGAGAATATTAATAGTAGAAGATGAATTTAAAATTGTAGATGTAATAGCTAGTAGATTAAGAAAAGAAAAATATATTGTTGATGGAACAGCAATTAATTAAAAGATATGAATAAATAAAATATAAATGATAATACTTATTATAAAAGCAAGAAAGAGGTATTTTGTTATTATGAGTAAAGAAAATAGTTTTAAAAAAGGTTTAAATGTATCTACATCTGAAATGAATCAAAATGTAGATCATGTACCTACAACATCTGAAAAAAATCATAATACATATTATGATTTTGAAATTTTAAGATATGCAAGTAAAAAATTAGAAACAGATGTATATGAAATATTTGAAATAATAAGAAAAACGAAAAAACAGATGAATATTGGAGAGACAGGAAAAACAACACCTTCAGAAAGTTACTTTTATTCATTATCTTTTGAGATATTGCACATGAATGAAACAGAAATAAAAACGAATTTTCAAAAGATTTGTGAAAAGTATAAAGTGAATTTTAACGAAATAACAAACATAATACAAAAATTAAAAAGTTTACAAGAAAAACAAGATACGAATGAAATGAGAAAATATATGCATAAATTAGATAATAATGCATTAAAATTTTTTGAACAAAAAAATAAAGAAAAATCAAAAGCTAGATAATTAGTTGAAATTATCTAGCTTTTATTATATAATAAATATGTCAAAATTAATGGTAGAAGAAAAAAGTTTTAAAGATAATTAAATATATATTTTAATCATTTTATGCTTTAAAATACGTAGTGTTAGAAAATAAAGAAAGGAATGGACAAAATAATGGAAAATAATGAAGAAAATAAAGAGCAAAACAAAATAAAAACAGAAGAAAAAACGGAAAAAATAACAGAAGAAATAAATGATAATTCTAATAAAAAAACAAAAAAAAGAACTATAGTAACAGCTATTAGCCACTGCCCTAAAATAATAAAAACACTTATAATTATATTAATTTTTATAGGAATTTTTATTTTAGGTATAAAATATAGTTATATATTCACATCACAAGCAGATTCATTAAGTATAGAATTTAAAAATGTTGGTGAATTAGTAACACAATCTGCATTTGTACGAGTTTTAGAAGACAGCACTGTTAATAGAAAAATTTTTGCAAAGTTTGATATACCATTTACAGAAAGCAGAAAAATGTTTAGTTATATAGTACAAGTTGATGCATCAATAAATTTTAGTGAAATATCTATTGAAAACATAAATGATGAAACAAAAACAATAAAAATAAAACTTCCTCATTCAAGAGTATATAATGCTACACCAGATTTAAATTCATTTAAATCTTATATCGATTCTGAAAGTTTATTTTCAAGAATTAATTCAGAACAATATAATGAAGCTTTAAAAGAATTAACAAATCAAGGGGAAGAAGATGCTATTAATAATGGATTATTGGAAAAAGCAGATGAAAATGGAAAAAGTTTGATAGAAACATTTGTTAAAAGTAATAAAAAATATAAAGATTATAATGTTGAATATGAGTATATATAGGAGGAATAGATATGAGTAATAAAAATAAGAAAAATAATGGGATTATAAAAAAAATAATAGGAATTATATTTGGAATTTTAATTTTAGTAGGTTTATTTTATTTGTTTTTAGCTTTAACAAGATAAAGGGAATATATAGATATAGTAAAATTTCAGAAGAAAGCATAGAAGAGATTAAAGAGTATTTTAATAAATTTAAAGAATGGATGGATTCAAGAAAATATGAAAAATTATTTTGGATAACATAAATACAAATTACAATTTAAGCACATTTAATATAAGTTTACACTTGAAATATATATTTGAAGAAAACGAATTAGATAAAAATTCAATTGTTTCCAAAATGAAAATAACTGCACCTGACGGAAAAATTATAATACTGAAGTTTATAGATAAGAAACAAAGAGATATATAAACATTATGGATTTGTAGAACATATTAAAAATGCTAAAGAAGTATATCCAGATGGAACAGAAATAGATGTTGAATATTATGGTAAAAAATTAAAATAAAAAAGGAAGTGATTTAAATGGATATGTACCAAAAAAGAAAAATCAGAGCAGAAAAGAAAAATAATGATAGTCAAAAAAGTTTTCTTTCAGTCGGAATTAACTGGTATAGTACGAATTATCTAAACACTAGCCGAAACTATTGAAAAATCAACATTTTTTCAAAATTTTATCTTTCGTAATTTGATAAATTGGAGGTGAATATATGTCAAATAAAATAATAGAAGTTCAAAATATTAAAGTAAATATTACAAACATAGATGATAATGATTATATTTGTATTTCTGATTTTTGTAAATACAAAGAGGGAAAATCGAAAGCTGATGACATTATAAGAAACTGGTTAAGAAATAGAATTACTTTGGAATTTTTAGGAACATGGGAGTCTATTTATAATCCAAATTTTAATTCCGTCGAATTCGACGGGTTTAGAAAAAGTGCAGGACTTCATACATTTACATTAAGTGTTACTGAATGGTGTGAAAAAACAAATGCAATTGGTATATATTCAAAACGAGGAAAGTATGGAGGAACTTATGCACATAAAGATATAGCTTTCGAATTCGCTTCTGCAATTAGTCCGGTATTTAAACTGTATTTAATAAAAGAATTTGAAAGGTTAAAAGAAATTGAAAATCAAAACAGGGAGTGGGATGTAAAAAGAATATTAACGAAAAACAATTATTTAATACATACGGATGCAATTAAAAATTACATATTGCCAGATAATGATTTTTATAAAAATAGAGAATGGTTAAAGTATGCTGAAGAAGCAGATGTTTTGAATGTTGCAGTATTTAATACAACGGCTAAAAAATGGAGAGAACTTAATTCTGATTTAGCAAAAACATCTAATGTTAGAGATTATGCAACAATTAATGAGTTAACAGTATTATCTAATTTAGAATCACATAATGCAGAATTAATTAAAGAAGGAAAAAGTAAAGAGGAAAGATTTGAAATATTAAGTGAAATTGCAAAGTATCAATTAAATATACTTAATAATGCTGAAAAAATAAAATTGCTAGGAAATGGAAATAAAGAGGAGTAAAGTTATGGGAATAATATCTTTAGCTAGTGGTAGTTCATGTTGGAGAGGTTTAGATTATTATAAAGAAAAAAGGGTTGTTGAATTGAATAAAATAAATGAAAATGAGTATTCAAGCATTGTAAAAGGAACCAATAATTATAATGTCCATTTGGATATTGAACATCCTAGGAAATCTTCATGTAATTGTCCCTTAGCTAATGGTAAAAGAATAATATGTAAGCATATAGTTGCAACATATTTTACTGCTTTTCCAAATGAGGCAGTTAGTTTTGAAGAAGAACAAAATCGATTACAAGAAGAGTATGAAAAAGAGCAAGAAGAGGAATATGACAAAGCAATTAAATACTTAAATAGAATGTCAAAGCAAGAATTGATTGAAGAATTAATTCAAGTTTTTGATTACGGACCTGAATGGATATATAATGATTTTGTAAAAAGAAATTTGTATTAATAAGATATTATAAAAAAAAGAGATATATAAACATTATGGATTTGTAGAACATATTAAAAATGCTAAAGAAGTATATCCAGATGGAACAGAAATAGATGTTGAATATTATGGTAAAAAATTAAAATAAAAAAGGAAGTGATTTAAATGGATATGTATCAAAAGAGAAAAATGAGACAAGAAAAGAAAAATAACAATCAAGAAGAAAAGTTAACTAAAGTCGGAATTAACTGGTACCCAGGCCACATGGCAAAAACAAAAAAACAAATAACAGAAGATCTAAAATTAATAGATTTAGTAATAGAAATATTAGATAGTAGAATTCCAATATCAAGCAGAAATCCAGACATAGCAAAGCTAACTGCAAACAAAGACAAAATAATAGTATTAAATAAAAGTGATTTAGCAGACCAAAAACAAAATGAGGAGTGGATTAAATATTTTCAAAAACAAGGTCAGTTAGCAATACTTGCAAATTGCAACGAAGGAAAGGGAATAAATGAAATTTTAAGAGGAACAGAAAAAGTAAAACAAATAGAGATGGAAGAATATGCTAAAAAAGGAAGAACAGGAAGAAAAATAAGAGCAATGGTATTAGGAATTCCAAATGTACGGAAAATCATCATTTATAAATAGGGTAGCAAAAAGTAGCAGACTAGAAGTAAGAAATAAGCCAGGTGTAACCAAAAAGAAACAATGGATAAGAGTAAATGAGAAAATAGAACTTTTGGATACTCCAGGGGTATTATGGCCAAAGTTTGAAAATGAACAAGTAGCTCTAAATTTGGCATATACAGGAACTATAAAAGATGATGTGTTAGAACAAACTGAGGTAGCCTATAATTTGTTAAAATTATTACTAAAAGATTATATGGAAAATGTTACAGAAAGATATAAAATAACAAAAGAATATGTAGAAGAAACATTAAATAAACCCGAACCAGAAAATTTCAAAATTTATGAAATTATGCAAACAATTGGAAGAAAAAGAGGGTGTATAATTTCAGGAGGAGAGGTAGATGATGAAAAAACATCTAAAATAATTTTAGATGATTTTAGAAGCGGAAAGTTAGGAAAAATAACATTAGAAAAAGCAGAATAAGGAGCAAAACATGCTAGAATTAATTGGAAATTTTGAATTTGATAATAAACAATTTTTTATGTTTAAAAAACAAAATACTAAAAAGTAATTGGCAGTATTGCTAATAAAACAATTATAGTGTTTCTTTGTGCTTCGATGGTTTTTTCTAGTTTGCCAAGTATTACATATGCACAATCTAAAGATAGTCAAGAAATAGAGTCAAATATATTAATAACTAGCATGTATCCCACGATAGTAATTGCGTATGATTTGAAAACACATAAAGAACTAGTTTCTCGAAGAGCCGAAACTCCATCAGATATAAGAAAAGACAATAAAACCAATGATAATATCCAAGAAAGATAGAAATTTTATCAATAAAAAGGAAGGAAAACAAAATTGAATATAGAAGAATTTTTTATACCAATAAACAAAGATGAATCACAAATTAATCAAATGTCCCCTCTAATTTGGGCATATATAGGAGATTGTGTATATGAATTATACATAAGAACATACTTAGTAGATAATACACAATTGAAACCTCATAAATTACATATAGAAACAATAAAATTTGTGAAAGCCAAAAGTCAAGCAGAATTATTAAAAAAAATTTATGAAAACTTAACAGACGAAGAAAAGGACATAGTAAGAAGGGGAAGAAATGTGAAGAATCATCATTTGCCTAAAAACTCAAATGTGCATGAATATGCATATGCAACAGCTTTTGAAGCTTTAATTGGATATTTATATTTAACTAAACAATTTGAAAGAATACATGAAATATTGACATTTATGTAATTATGAAAAAAATTGATAATAACATGATCACTCGAAAAATAAAAATCATCATTTTACACAAAAAAATAATATAATTATTGACTAAAATAAAAAAAAATGATATAAATAAAAGGTATCTAAAAGGCCCCTTGGTCAAGCGGCTAAGACGCCACCCTCTCAAGGTGGAGACATGGGTTCGATTCCCGTAGGGGTCACCAATTTTATAACTAAAATAAAAAAAACATGTATTTTGAATTTTTAGTATAAAATTATAAAAAACGAACATAATAGTAAAAAATATGTTTATATAAAATTTAAAAGGGAGTAGCTTTAAATTGCTAGTCAACAGTCGCGATATAAAAATATCTGGCTAGTAAGCTAAAATTAGTAAGCGAGACTTTTAAAAAGAATTTCAAATTTTCTTTTTAAAGGTCTCGCTTATAAATTTATATATTAGAAAAGTTATGCAAATTTCCTGATATATAATTACATTGCATAGAAAATTTATTTTATAAATTTTCGCACACGAACAAATTCACTAAAAAATCTTTAATTTTTGAAATTTGTTTTTTAAAATGAAGTATAAATTTACTATTGTGTAAAATAATTAAAAAGGGAGTTGATTTATTTGGCAAAAGAATGGTTTAACAAAGAAATTGAAGAAGTTAGCAAAGAGCTAGAAACAAATATTGAAAAAGGTTTAATTAATGAAGATGTAGAAAGAAAACGAGAAAAATATGGATTGAATCAATTAAATGAAGCTAAAAAGAAATCTTTATTTCAAAGATTTTTAGATCAATTCAAAGATTTTTCAATAATAGTTTTAATAATTGCAGCAATTGTTTCTGGAACAGTAGGAATTGCTCAGGGAGAAGGAATAACAGATACAATTATAATATTAATTGTTGTAATTGTTAATGCAATTATAGGAGTAATGCAAGAATCAAAAGCCGAAAAATCTCTAAAAGCATTACAAAAATTAACAGATCATGCATCAAAGGTAATAAGAAATGGCGAAATAACAGTTATACCAGCTAAAGAACTTGTGCCTGGTGATATAGTAGTACTAGATACAGGAGATTATATACCAGCAGATTTAAGAATAATTGAAGCCATAAATTTAAAAGTCCAAGAATCATCTCTTACAGGCGAATCAATGCCAATAGAAAAAAATACAGAAAAAATAGAAACAGAAGAAATTGGAATTGGTGATAGAACAAACATGCTATTTTCTTCAAGTTTGGTAACATATGGTAGAGGAAAAGGAATTGTAGTTGAAACAGGTATGTCTACAGAGGTTGGCAAAATTGCAGGCATGATAAACAGTACAGAAAAACAAGAAACACCATTACAACAAAAACTAAATAAATTAGGAAAAACACTGGGAATAGTAGCTTTAGCAATATGTGTAGTTATATTTATAGCTGGATTAATTCAAGGAAAAGAACCAATTCAAATGTTTATGACAGCTGTAAGCTTAGCTGTAGCAGCAATTCCAGAAGGATTAGCAGCTGTTTCTACAATTGTTTTAGCAATTGGAGTACAAAAAATGGTAAAGAAAAATGCAATTATAAAAAGGTTGCCAGCAGTTGAAACACTTGGAAGTGCAACTGTTATATGCTCTGATAAAACAGGAACATTAACACAAAATAAAATGACAGTACAAAAAATATTTATAAATGGAACAACAAAAAAGATAGAAGAAATAACAAAAATAAATGAAGATATACAAAAACTTGTATATAGTAATATGTTATGTAATGATACAAAAATATCAAAAGATGGAACATTAACAGGAGATCCTACAGAAACAGCTCTTGTTGATATGGCATTTAAATTAGATTTTGATCCAGACATATATGACAGAACACCACGTTTAGGAGAAATTCCATTTGATTCAGACAGAAAACTTATGACAACTGTAAATGAAGTAAATGGAAAATATGTAGTATACACCAAAGGTGGGGTTGATGAATTAATAAAAAGATGCAATACTTATTTATTAAATGGAAAAGTAAATAATGATTTGGCAAATTACATTGAAACAATAAAGAAAAATAATGAAAGTATGGCAAAAGATGCGTTAAGAGTATTATCATGTGCATATAAAGAAATTGATCATAAACCAACAGAAGAAGAAATAAAAAACATTGAAAACAATTTAACATTTATTGGAATGGTTGGTATGATTGATCCTCCAAGGGAAGAAGCGAAAAAAGCAGTTACAAAATGTAAAACAGCTGGAATAAAAACAGTAATGATTACAGGTGATCATAAAATAACTGCAATAGCTATTGCAAAAGACCTTGGAATATTGAAAAATGATAATGAAGCAATAACTGGCTCAGAATTGGAAAAAATGAGTCAAGAAGAATTGGAAAAAAATATTAAAAAGTATTCAGTATATGCAAGAGTATCACCAGAGCATAAAGTTAGAATAGTAAAAGCATGGCAAAAAAATGGAGATATAGTCGCAATGACTGGTGATGGCGTAAATGACAGTCCTGCACTAAAAACATCAGATATAGGTTGTGCTATGGGAATTGTAGGAACAGATGTTGCAAAAGAAGCAGCAGATGTAATTTTAACAGATGATAATTTTGCCACAATAGTGTCAGCAGTAGAAGAAGGAAGACGTATATATGATAATATATTAAAAGTAATTCAATTTTTATTATCAAGTAATGTTGGAGAAATTATAGTGCTTTTCTTAGCTACTTTATTAACACCATTATTTTCAAAAATGTTTGGAATAACAGACATAACACATTTAGAAATATTATTACCAATTCATATATTATGGATAAATTTAGTAACAGACTCATTGCCAGCACTAGCATTAGCCTTTGACCCAGCAAATAGTGACATAATGACAAGAAAACCTGTAAAGCCTAGTCAAGGAGTATTTACAAAAGGAATGACATGGAGAGTTGTATATCAAGGAATTATGATAGGTCTTTTAACTTTAGTCGCATTTATGGTAGGATTAGGTTCTACAAAAGAACCAATAGGTAACTTAACATTAGAAGAAACAAAAATTGAAGTTGGTCAAACAATGGCTTTTGTAACACTTGCACTATCAGAGTTAACACATGTATTTAATATAAGAGACAACAAAAAATCAATATTTAAAACAGGTATTTTAAACAATATGAAATTAATTTGGTCAATATTTATTTCAGCATTTTTGATGATAGTAATACTTGCTATACCATTTTTACGTGATATATTTAGTATACCAGTATTACCAAGTCAAAATATTATAGAATTAATATGTTTAGTTTTTGCACCAATATTAATTGTAGAAATTTTCAAATTCTTAAAAATAAATACTACTAAAGACGAATAAAATATTATAAAAATTTATACTAAATTATTAATTTACTGACTAAAAACATAGAACATAGAGTTTTAAAATTTAAACCATTGTTCTGTAACTTTTTGTGTAATAAATAGCAATAAACTTATTGCTATTTTTTTACAACTGTGATAATATAATATAAGTTTAATCAGAGAGGAAAGTGATTAAAAATGAAAGATAAATTTTACATTACAACACCAATATATTACCCAAGTGGAAGGTTTCATATAGGAACAGCCTATACAACAGTATTAGCAGATAGCATAAAAAGATATCATCAATTAAAAGGAGAAGATGCATATTTACTTACAGGAACTGACGAACACGGGCAAAAAATAGAAGAAAAAGCCAAAGAATTGGGAAAAACACCACAAGCCTATGTTAATGAAATGGCAGAAATGGCAAAAGAACTATGGAAAAAAATGAAAATAGAATATAACGATTTTATTAGAACAACAGAAGAAAGACATGAAAAAGTAGCACAACAAATATTTGACAAATTTATGGAACAAGGAGACATATACAAAGGAGAATATGAAGGGCTATATTGTGTACCATGCGAAACTTTTTTCACAGAAACACAATTAATAAATGGAAAATGTCCAGACTGTGGTAGAGATGTAAAAGTAATGAAAGAAGAAGCATATTTTTTCAATATGAAAAAATACGCAGATAGACTTATCAAATATTATGAAGAACATCCAGATTTTATAAAACCAGACTATAGAAAAAACGAAATGATAAACAATTTCATAAAACCAGGGTTAGAAGATTTATGTGTGTCAAGAACATCATTTGACTGGGGAATAAAAGTAATAAAAGACCCTAAACACATAATATATGTATGGGTAGATGCACTTAGCAATTATATTTCAGCATTAGGCTATTTATCTGAAGATGACAAACTATTTCAAAAATATTGGCCAGCAGATTTACAAATAGTTGGAAAAGACATAGCAAGATTTCATTTAATTTATTGGCCAATATTCCTAATGGCACTTGATTTACCGTTGCCAAAAACAATATTAGTTCACAATTGGATTATGATGAAAGACGGAAAAATGTCAAAATCAAAAGGTAATGTTATATATCCAGAAACATTAATAGAAAGGTACGGTTTAGATGCAGTAAGATACTTTTTACTTAGAGAAATGCCAGTTTCACAAGATGGTATTTTTTCACCAGAAGCATTTGTAGAAAGATATAATTATGAATTATGTAATGACTTAAGTAATCTTTTAAATAGAACAGTATCAATGGTTAATAAATATTTCAATGGTAATGTACCAAAATATAAAGGTGCAATAAATGAAGTAGACAAAGAATTTGAAAAATACACATTAAATCAAGTAGAAAAATTTGAAGAAAAATGGAACAACTATGACATTGCAAACAGCATACAAGAAATATGGAATTTAATAGCAAGAACAAATAAATATATAGACGAAACAATGCCATGGCAATTAGCAAAAGAAAACGAACAAGAAAAACTTGAATCTAGTATGTATCATCTAATAGAAAACCTAGAAAAAATTGCAATTTTAATAAAACCATTTATGAATGATACATCAGAAAATATTTTAAGACAAATAGGAATAAAAGAAAACGAAGAAAACTTATGGAATACACTAAGAAATTATGGTAAAATAGAAGACGTAAAAGTAATTGAAAAAGGAGAACCTATATTCATGAGATTAAATGCAGAAGATGAAGTGCAATATATAAAAGATATAATGAAAACTAAAAACTAATAAGAACAAATAAGAAAAATTTTTAATTTTTCTTATTTGTTCTATAATATATTAAGGAAATAGAAATGGTAGAAAAAGATAATGAATATAATATTTATAAAATAGAAACAGAAGAAAAGATAGACATAAAAAAGGTAATAATTACTATATGTTTTGTATTAATAATAATTTGCTTAATATTATTTATAAAAAATTTATTTATAAATATAAAGTATAGTAAAATATACAAACAATATGAATCTCAAATTGCACAAATTGAAATTCAAAACCAGTCTAATAATTCAAACAACAAAGATAATTCAGCACAAACTATAAAATATACACCTCAACTAACTGATATAGGAAAAGAAAATATAAAACATATATACAGTTCAGACTCAGAAAAGAAAAGAGCTTTTCTAACATTTGATGATGGACCTTCGTCTCAAACTCCATACATATTAGAAATTTTAAAAAAGGAAAATGTAAAAGCAACATTTTTTATGTTAGGTTCAAGAGTAGAAAACTCGCCCAATATAGTAAAACAAGTATATAAAGAAGGTCATTATATAGCAAACCATGGATATTCACATGTATATTCTTCAATATATAGTTCACCAGAATCTGTGTTAGAAGAATATACAAAATGTAATATAGCTGTACAAAAAGCAATAGAAAATCCAGAATATGATTCACATTTATTTAGATTTCCAGGCGGATTAGTTGGTGGAAAATATGCAGAACTAAAAAAACAAGCAAAAGAAATATTAAATCAAAATAATATTGTAAATGTTGACTGGAATGCACTTAATGGTGATGCAGAAACACAAACACCTACTATAGAATTTGAACTACAAAAAATAAAAGAAACAACAGAAAACAAAAAGAGTATTGTTATATTAATGCATGACTCACCATCAAAAGAGGTTACAGTTCAAGCTTTACCACAAATAATTCAATATTTGAAAGAACAAGGATATGAATTTAAAAATTTTTATGAAATAATAAAATAATAATTAACAAAATATAATTTTTAAAGTTTTATAAAATAATTAATAAATAGGAGGAATAAGAGTCCACAGTGTTAATAAAAAGATTATATCACGAAAGTGACATAATATAAATTTTTAGGGTATTTTTAACCCTGAATATATTATACAAGGAGGAGAGAAAAAAATTGCCAAGAAAAGCAGTAGAAAATAAAGATAATATTGAACAAAAATTAGAATACTTAGGATTAGATTTAGAAAATATACCAAAACAGTTAAAGCAATTTAAGTCTATAGATTTTAAATTATCAAAATTTAACGATGAAAAGCAATATAAACAATATAGATATGTTCCAATAAAAGATATACAAATTTTATTATCTCCAACTAACAGACTAGATGAAATAGAGCTAAAATACAAAAAAGCAAGTCCATTATATGAATACTTAGACAGTAGCAATGAAAATAATATTTTAAAATATACAACTTTTTTAAATATGTTGAAACAATTTGACATAAAAGAAGTAGAAAAAATCCAAGAAGAACAAGTAAAATTAAACAGAAAAATACCATTTAAAGTAAAATTCGAAAGTAACTATTTATGGCAAATATATTATTCAGAAGAAACAAATATTTATTTTATGATAGTTCCAATAGAAGATTCAAACTATTCAACATTTTTCTATCTATTAAAAAAGAAAATAGAAGACAATAAAACAGAAAAAATTTATGTACCAATAAGGAATATAGAATATAGCAACAATTACCTTAAAAAATCACAATTTGAAGACATTGAAAACTATTTATGGCTATTTACAAAAGATTGGCCACTTATATATGAAGTATATGACAAAAAAAACAATTTAAGTATTAGAATCATTGGAGAAACAGAAGTATATGAAAAAATAAAAAGTTCATATAGAATAAAATTAGACACTAAAGAAGAAACAGTAAAATTTTATAAGCTTTTAAAAGCTATGTTTATTTTAGAAACAGAGCTTCCAAACTACTTTAAATTTAGAACAGATATCTCTAAAAATGGTGGAATTGAATTTTTTGCAGAAAATAAAAATATAACTTATGAAGAAATACCAAAGTGGATTAACCAAGAATATGAAAAAGGTATAGAAAGAATAAAGGTAGCTGAAGAATTAATAGAAAAAAATAATGAAAAATTAAAAAACTTAAAAATTGAAATTGCAAGTCAAGATATTGAGTATCTTGCTAAAGAAAAGCAAATATCAACATTTTTAGAATGCAAAAAATCATTTTTTGGAAAATTTAAATATTATTTTAAATATGGCAAAAAAAGTAATAAAAATCAAAAGAAAATTATTGAACCACAAAATGAAAATATAGAATCAAAAACAAATAAAAAAGAAATCAAAAAAAGAGAACATAAATCAAATTATACAATAGAAGAATTAGTAGAATTATATAAAGAATTTGAAGAAAAGGAAACAATATTAAAAAAATTATTTATGGATATAAATAGTCTAAAGTTAAAAAAGAAAAATATGCAAAAAAAGATAGAAAATGCTAGCAATTTTATAGCAGAAATTGACAGTCATAAAAAAAGCATATTTGAATTTTGGAGATACAGTAACAAAGATGAAATGTCATCTCTTCCAGAAGGAGAAGAAGAGGAAGTAAACATTATAAAGAAAATAACAAAAGTATTTGATTATGAAGAAGATTTAGAAAAATTCGGAAAAACAATGGACAAAATTCAAAGAAAAGAATTATCAAAAGAAGAATTGGACAGCATATACATTTCAAGTACAAACCTTATTAAATTATTAAATAAAGTAAAAAGCAATGAAGTATCTCCTAGAGAAATAACTGCAAATTTAAGAGAACTAAAAAAAGAAGCTGTTGACGAAAAATTATTAAGTGAAGATGAATTTGATATTTTTGGAGGTATGTCAAAAGAAAATACTAAAATTTCTGGGCTAAAAGACAAGAAACATAGAGAAACACCTAAGGACAAGTTTACAATATTAGAAATAAACCAAAATAGTAAAGCACTTGGATATAAACTTACACTTGAAAAAGTAATTGAAAATATAAAAAAAGCATTAAAAAAGATTACTATTACAGAAGACTTACCAGTATATATAGCAAAAAATGACGAAAAACTAGAAGTAAAAGATATAAATATATTTGAATTAAATCCAGAAACAGAAATACAAAGAGCAATAAAAATAGGAAAAGGAAAAATAAGTTTTTACAAAATAAACTTAAAAAAAGGAACTCATGCTATTAGCTATACAAACAGTATTTTTTATGATAATACAAATAAAACCCTACCAATAGGACAAGATATTTCTACAAAAATTTTAGTAGATACACAAAAATTAAAACTAAAACCAAAACAGAAAAGTAATTTTAAAATAATAAATTATGAAAATGAAAAAGATGACTTTTCAAAAATAACACTAAAAGCAATAACTGTATATGAATATGATATTTTATAAAAAATATATATTAATTAGATATTATAATATAAATTTTTTATTTAAACATTTTTAATAACATAATTTAATTACAATTCATAGCTTATTAAATTTTAATATAACTGATTAAATTAATTTTATTTAGCTGTGAATTGTAAACAAATTTTTTTACTTATCCTAAATTTTTATTTGGAATTTATTTTTAAAAATTATAGACAATTTGATTAATTTGTGTTAATATAGTTAAAGTTGTTTATACGATATAAATAAGCCGTTGTGGCGGAATTGGCAGACGCACTGGATTCAAAATCCAGCGGGAAACCATGTGGGTTCGAGTCCCACCAACGGCACCAAAGCGAGTTTTTGTCGAACTCTTTAAAAGTATTGAAATAACTTGATTCCAAACTAATAAAAATTTGGCGAACACAAAAATCTTAAACCGTTTCAAAAAGAAGCGGTCTTTTTTTGACCAACGAAAATGAATTTGAAGATATGAAATTATTGAAATTTGAATTTTTTTTATATATAATAGAAACGAGGGGGAATTAATATGATAGAAGAATTAAAGAAAATAGTTGGTTCTAACGAAAAAATTTTATATGAAGGTAAACCAAATAAAAAATGTTATATATTTGAAAGTATTTTTAACCCATTATTACCATTTGCATTATTATGGACAATTTTTGATTTTAGCATTTTTGGTGAGGTTTTTGTTGTAGAAGATTTTGAGAATATGTCATTTTTTATTATTCTTTTTATGCTATTTCATATGATGCCAGTATGGATGTATTTAGGTGGCATTTTATTTACTGCTAGAAGATATAAAAATACCGCATATATTGTTACAGATAGAGCTATTTATGTATCGAGAGGAGTATTTATACAAAATATTAATACTAAGCCTTTTGCTGAATTATCTCATATCAACTTACATAGAGGAATTTTTGATCAAATGTTTAATGTGGGTGATATAATAGCAACAACTAATCAATTGTCTCAAAAAGGAACAAGTGAAACTATAAGTATTGATAGCATTTCTAATTATATAGATGTATATAATATGGTAAAGAAATTACAAACTGATATTTATACTGATGTAATGTACCCTAATGCTAAACGACCTACTGAAAATTCTGGATATAATACAGAATATAAAGGACTATAAATATGAATTGACTCGTTATGCTTGTTATTTAATAGCACAAAATGGAGAAATTATATATTCAAGGAAAAGTAATTAATGATGATAAAGAGAAGGTAGAAAAGGAAAGATATGAAAAACATTATTTTAACCTCAAACGAATTTATAAATTCAAGTCAATGAATAACCGCAGTGAATGCGGTTACCACTACATATAGTTATAATAACACATTCGCAATTTGGTAGAGAGCAGAATGTGTTGTTATTTTTATTCATTAGTGCAGTGGCACACATATATATTACAATGTTCATTTCCTATGTTTGCTAGTATATCATTTATTGAAAATCAATAGAAGAAAAACAAATTTTCGCAGGTTTGTGATTAGATGCCAATTTTAATTGTAAAAAATGGATATTTTTGATATAATTTGTGTGTAATAAAAAAATATAAAAGTTAGCAAAACAATACTATTAAAGTTGAATAAAAATTTTTTAATTATATAGATAATATGATAAAAAAATTTGAAGAAAACGCAATAAATTCAATTAATAAAACAAAATTAAAGAAGGAGTTTTTAAATTATGAAAGATATAAAATGTATTCAAATTCTATGGGACTATATGAAAATGAATCATGAACTTAAAAAATCAGATTGTCTTATTGGATTAGGAACAAAAGATATAAACGTTGCTAATGTTACATCTGAATTATATTTAAAAGGGTATGCTAACAAAATAATATTTTCTGGAGGTTTAGGGAAAATTACATATAAATTATGGAACAAAACAGAAGCGGAAAAATTTGCAGAAATTGCAACTAAAAAAGGAATTCCAAGAAAAAATATATATTTAGAAAAAGAATCAACAAATACAGGAGATAATTTTAGGTTTTCAAAAAAATTAATAGAAAAAGAAAATTTAAATATAAAATCATGTATAGTTGTGTGTAAGCCCTATAGTGAAAAGAGAACATATGCAGCATTTAAGAAAATTATGCCAGAATATGATGTTATAATTCATTCAGAAAATATTAGTTGTGAAGAATATTATAAAAGACAAGGTGATGAATGGATTAATGTTTTGGTTGGAGATATTCAACGAATGAAATTATTTTACGAAAAAGGATGGCAAATAAAAATGGAAATTCCACAAGAGGTGTGGAATGCATATGAAATTTTGGTAAAAAGAGGATATAATAAATTTGTTTTGAAAAATATAGAAGACGAAGGAGATAAGAAAAATATTGAAATGAAATTAAATAAAGTTTTATAAATATAGAATAATAGTAATAAACAAATTCATTATCAATATAATGGAGGAATAAAATGTCAGATTTAATAAAACAAAATAATAAAATTAGTATTATAGTTCCAATTTATAACACAGAACAATATCTAGAGCAATGCATACAAAGCATAATAAAACAAGAATACAAAAATATTGAAATTATATTAGTAAATGACGGATCTACTGATAATAGTTTAAATATATGCAATAAATATAAAAATATAGATAATAGAATAATTGTAATAGACAAAAAACACACAGGAGTATCAGATACTAGAAATACTGGAATAAAAAAAGCAACTGGAGATTATATTGGTTTTGTAGATAGTGATGATTACATAGACAAAGATATGTTTAAAATACTAATTAATGGAGCAGAAAAATATCAATGTGAAATATCTATGTGTGATTTAATAGAAACATATAAAGTAAATGATGAAACTAAAAAAAACGAAGTTAAATACATAATAATGGATAAAAAGCAGGCATTAGAACAACTTTTATATGATAAAAATATAGGAAACTATGTAACAGTAAAATTATTTAAAAGAAAATTGTTTGAAAATATATTATTTCCTGTAGGAAGACTTTATGAAGACATATCTACTACTTATAAATTATTTGAAAAAGCAAATAAAATCATATATAATCCAGTGCCTATGTACCACTACTACCAAAGATGTGAAAGTATAGTAAATAATATAACTAGAGAAGGCATAAATGATTACATAAATGCAGTGTTTGAAAGATATTATGATTTGAAAAATAATCATAACGATTTGGATTTATATAATGTTTATTCAATTGTCAATGTGGTAATAAAAATGAGTTTTTGGTCAATAAGAATAAAAGACTTTGAATTGTTTGAAAACGAAATATACAATTATTATTGTAAAATGGAAAAAGAATTAAATTTAGTAGATGAAGGAAAACTTGTTTCAATAATGACTGGTTTAGAAAAGGCTTGTTTTTATTTATTTAAATTAGATAAAGAGTATTTAAAGAATTTTATTAAAAGTGTCATAAAATAAAATTAAAGATAAGTAAAAAAATTGCAAAAACCTTTCTTTTTTCAAAAAAGTATAATATAATATAAACATCAAAACACAATGGCAAGGAGGGAGTAGAATGCCAAATCGAGAAGATGAAAATAATGAAAGAACAAGACCATACAAAGTTCCAGTTTCAAGGAAAAAGCAATCACACATAACACATAGCAGAAATAGTAAAAATAGTAGAAACAATAGAAATAGTAGAAATCCAAAAGCTACAAGAACTCATTTTGGTAGAAGTGGAACAAGAAATCAAAGAACAAGGCCATCAACAAGTGCGAATATGAGAACATCAAATTACAAAAATGAAATAGAACCATTTGAAAAAATAGAATATAAAAATAAAGATAGAGAAAGAAATAGAGAAAACAAAAAAAGACAAAACAAGAATAAAAATAAACATTCAAAACTAAAAATGGCAATAAAAATATTAATAATAATCATATTACTAGCATGTGTAATAGGTGCAGGGGTTTTTGCAGGAATGTTTTTCGGCTTATTTGGGGACGAATTTGAAATAAGCAAAAAAGAACTAACTATAGGGTCAGCAAATTCTGTAGTTGTTGATACAAATGGAGAGGTTATAGCAAACCTAAGTGGAGATGAAAAAAGAAAAATAATAACATTAGCAGATATGGCAGATTATTTGCCAAAAGCATATGTTGCAATAGAAGACGAAAGATTTTACAAGCATAGTGGTGTAGACTTAAAAAGAACAGCAGGAGCAATAGTAAAAACATTAATGGGAAATAGTTCTTACGGTGGAAGTACTATAACTCAACAGCTAGTAAAAAACATAACTAAAGATGACGAAACATCAGGGATTGCAGGAATCTTTAGAAAGGTTAAAGAATGGACAAAAGCATATCAAGTAGAAAGAATGATATCTAAAAATCAAATATTAGAATTATATTTAAACATATTATTCGTAGGTTCAAACAATATACATGGTGTAGAACTTGGAGCTGAATATTATTTTAATAAAAGTGCAAAAGATTTAGATTTAGCAGAATGTGCTTTTATGGCAGGTATAAATCATTCGCCAAACGGATATGATCCATTTGATTCATCAAAGGACAATTCAGAAAAAATAAAGAAAAGAACATTAACAGTTCTAAAAAAGATGAAAGACTTAAAATACATAGAAAATCAAGAAGAATATGATGCAGCAGTTGCAAAAGTTGAAAATGGTTTACCATTTTCAAAAGGAGAGCTAAGCAGTGGAACAAATTATTCATACCATACAGATGCAATAATAGAACAAGTTATAGATCAAGTAATGAATGAAAAAGACATATCTAGAGAACTTGCAAAAAATTATGTATATGGTAGTGGACTAACAATTTATTCTACTGTAGACAAAAATATACAAGCTAGACTTGAAGAAGAAACAGCAAAAACAAAATATCAAGTAAAAGGATATGAAAAAGACAAAACAGGAAAAACACTAAATGATCATACACAAGCAGCAATGGTAGTTATAGACTATAAAACAGGAAATGTTTTGGGCGTATCTGGAGGACTTGGAGAAAAAACTGGGGCTAATTTAAATAGAGCAACACAAATAAAAAGACAACCAGGGTCAAGTATAAAACCAATTGCAGATATTGCACCAGCTCTACAAGAAAAAATAATAACAGCTGCAACAGTATATGATGATGTTTTAACAGATTTTAATGGATATCAGCCTAAAAATGATGGAAAAGACTATGATGGATTACAAAACATCAGATATATTATTGCAAAATCAAAAAATGTTCCAGAAGTAAAAATAATGAGAGAATTAACACCAGGAAAATCTATAGATTATTTAAGAAATTTTGGGATATCAAGTTTATATAAAACAGGTGAAGATGCTAAAAAAGATGATGAAAGCTTACCACTTGCAATAGGTGGAATTTCAGATGGTATAAGCCCATTAGAAATGGCAGCAGCATATGCTACAATTGCAAATGATGGAGAATATATAACACCAACATTCTATACAAAAGTGGTTGATTCAAGTGGAAACACTGTATTAACACCAAATCAAGAAAAACGTAGAGTAATATCAGAACAAAATGCATATATTACAAAATCAATATTGCAAGAACCAGTAAAAAATGGAACAGCAACATATTGTGCAATTTCTGGAATGGATGTAGCAGCTAAAACTGGTACAACAGATAATAGCTATGATAGATGGTTATGCGGATTCACACCATATTATGCAGCAGCATGTTGGTATGGATATGATAATCAAGAAGAAGTTAAATATGGTGGAACAAACCCAGCAGGTCAAATATGGGATGCTGTTATGACAGATATTCACAAAAATTTAGCAAGTGCAACATTTATAAAACCAGATGGAATAGTAGAACAAACTGTATGTAAAACAACAGGCTGTTTAGCTACAACAGGTTGTAGCAGTACATACAAAGAAATATTCACATCAGACAACTTACCAGAAAAATGTCAAGGTCATGGTTCTCAAACTATTTGTTCAGAATCTAATAAAATAGCAACAGCATATTGTTCACAATATTGTACTGTTAGAACTAACTATTATGGAGCAGTAATACCTAAAGAACAATTAAATTTATGGAAACCAGTAAATGGAAGTTCATCATCTGGAAAGAAAAAAATTGAAGGAGTATGTACTTTACATACAAAGCCAAAAGAAACAGAAAAAACTGAAAAAACTGAAAATACAGTAACCAATACAACAAAAAATACTACAAACACTAGTAAAAATACTGTAGCAAACACAACTGAAAATACAGCTAATACAGTAGAAAATACAACAAACACAGAAGACACAAGCAAAAATGAAACTGCAGCACAATAAAATAGAGTTTTATAGGTTTAAAAAAACCTAAATAATTTATAAGGGAAATTTGTATTATGGATATATATTTTTACAACACACTTACGAAGAAAAAAGAAAAATTTGAACCATTAGAACCAAATGAAGTAAGAATATACTCATGTGGACCAACAGTATATAAAAATGCAACAATTGGAAATATGAGAACAAATATATTTCAAGATGTTTTAAGAAAAGTGTTAAGATATAATGGATACAAAATAAAACATGCAATGAATATAACAGATGTTGGACATTTGGTTTCAGATGGAGACGAAGGCGAAGACAAAATGCTGAAGTCTGCAAGAGAAGAACATAAAACTCCATTAGAAATAGCAAAATATTACACAGACTTATTTTTTCAAGACTTAAAATATTTAAATATTGAAACACCAGAAATAGTATGTAAAGCAACAGACCATATACCAGAAATGCTTGAATATGTTCAAAAACTAATAAAAAATGGTTATGCATATGAAACATCAACAGCAATATATTTTGATGTTTCAAAATTAGACAAATATGGAATATTATCTGGAGTAAATTTAAAAGAACAGAAATCTGGAGCAAGAGTCGAAATTGACCATGAAAAGAAAAATCCATACGATTTTGCATTATGGATAAAAGCACCAAAAGAACACCTTATGAAATGGGATAGCCCATGGGGCCCAAGTTATCCAGGCTGGCATATAGAATGCTCAGCCATGGGTAAAAAATACTTAGGAGAACAATTTGATATTCATACTGGGGGAATTGATTTAATACCTACACATCATGAAAACGAAATAGCACAAAGTAAAGGAGCATGTGGAAAAATACCAGCGAGATATTGGCTACATGGAGAATATTTATTAATAAATGGTGGAAAAATGTCAAAATCATTAGGAAATGTATATTTAATAAAAGACTTAATTGAAAGAGGATATGATCCATTAGTATATAGGTTATTTAGTTATTCATGTCACTATAGAAACAAATTGAATTTTACATGGGAAGGAATAGAAAGTGCATCAAAATCATTAGAAAGACTAAGGTCTGGATATAAAGCACACTTAAATGGAACAGAAGAAATAGAAGACGGTATTATAAAAGACTTAGAAAACAGATTTCATAAGGCAATAAATGATGACCTAAATATGCCACTTGCTATGAGTGTTGTTTGGGAAGCTGTAAGATATGAAAAAAAATCAAAAAAAATTGCTATGCTATTAGAAAAATTTGACACAGTATTAGGACTAAAAATAAGTGAAGAAACAGAAAAAAAACAAGCAGAAATACCAGCAGATGTTTTAGAACTAGTAGAAGAAAGAAAAATAGCAAGAAATTCTAAAAATTGGAGCAAATCTGATGAATTAAGAAACAAAATTGAAGAAAAAGGTTATGAAGTAAAAGATTTACCACAAGGAAAAACTGAAGTAAAAAAGAAAAATTAATATATAAAAGAGAGGAATGTGATTTAAATGGCTATTTTATTACCAGGAGGAGCAGGTTATATAGGAAGTCATACTGCTGTAGAATTATTAAAAAAAGGAAAAGAAATTGTAATTGTTGATAATTTTTCAAACAGTTCACCAAAAGTTCTAGAAGCAATAAAGAAAATTACAGGGAAAAATTTTAAATTTTACGAAATAAACTATATGGACAGAGAAAAATTAGAAAAAGTATTTGAAGAAAATGACATAGAATCAGTTATAAACTTTGCAGGATACAAAGCAGTTGGCGAATCTGTACAAAAACCAATAGAATATTACACAAACAATATTTCAGGAGCACTTGTATTATTAGACACTATGAGAAAATATAATTGCAAAAAATTCATATTTAGTTCATCTGCAACAGTGTATGGTGAACCAGAAAAAATACCTTTAACAGAAGAATGCAAAATAGGTGGAACAACAAATCCATATGGTACAACAAAACTATTTATAGAACAAATATTACAAGACATATATAAATCAGACAACACATGGGATATATGCATATTAAGATACTTTAACCCAGTAGGTTCACATGAAAGTGGTCTTATAGGAGAAGAGCCACAAGGAATACCAAACAACTTAATGCCTTATATAGTAAGAGTAGCAAATGGAGAACTTAAAGAATTATCTATATTTGGAAATGACTATGATACACCAGACGGAACAGGAGTTAGAGATTATATTCATGTAGTAGATCTTGCTAAAGGACATATAAAAGCTTTGGAAAAACTTGAAAAAGAAAAAACAGGAATGTATATATACAATTTGGGTACTGGAACAGGATATAGCGTACTAGACATGGTAAAAGCCTTTGAAAATTCAACAGGAAAAAAGGTGCAATATAAAATAACAGAAAGAAGACCAGGAGACATTGCAACATGTTATGCAGACCCAACAAAAGCAAAAGAAGAACTTGGTTGGACAGCACAAAAAAATTTAGAAGACATGTGCAAAGATTCATGGAATTATATTATATCTAGAGAAAAAAATAAATAATAATTATAATAATGCAATTGTTACAATTCGTAGTAAAAATTATTCATTAAAAAAATTAAACCAATATGTTAAGCCTGCGAATTGTAACAAAAAATATGAGAAAGGAGAATCCTTTAAATGGTACAATTTAAACAAGAAATAGCTAAAAAAATATCTGAAGTTATAAATATTAGTGAATCAGAATTAGCAACATACATAGAAACTCCAAAAGATACAACAAAAGGAGATTATTCATTTCCATGTTTTAAATTAGCAAAAATTCTAAAAAAATCACCTATAGCAATTGCAGAAGAAATAAAAGAAAAATTAAATATGAATTTAGAAAATCAAAATATTATTGAGAAAATTGATGTTATTGGTGGATATATAAATTTTTACCTAAATAAACAAACATTTACAAATGAAATAATAAAAGAATTTGACAATAACGAAGAATATGGTAAATCTAAAATTGGAGAAGGAAAAAATATAGTTATAGATTATTCAGCACCAAACATTGCAAAACCTTTTCATATTGGGCACTTACGTTCAACAGTTATAGGAGGAGCATTATATAATGTTTATAAATATTTAGGATATAATACAATAGGTATAAACCATATAGGAGACTATGGAACACAATTTGGAAAGCTTATAGAAGGATATAAAATGTGGGGAAAAGAATACAATATTGAAAAAGACCCAATAAATGAACTTACAAAAATATATGTAAGAATAAACAATGCATGCAAAGAAGATGAAGAAATACTAGAAATATGCAGAAACAACTTTAAAAAATTAGAAGATGGAGATCCATACTGTGTAGAAATATGGGAAAAATTTAGAAAACTAAGCTTGAAAGAATTCCAAAAAGTATATGACCTATTAGGAAGCAAATTTGACTCATGGAATGGAGAAGCATTTTATTCAGATAAAATGCCAGAAGTAATAAAAATTTTACAAAACACAGGAAAATTAGTAGAATCACAAGGAGCAAAAATAATTGACTTAGAAGAAAAAGGAATAAACACTCCATGTATAATTCAAAAAACAAATGGATCTACAACTTATGCAACAAGGGATTTAGCAGCTATTTTATATAGAGCAAGAACATATGACTTTGATAAAGCAATATATGTTACATCATATGAACAAGTTTTACATTTTAAACAAGTTTTTGAAACAGCAAAATTGCTAGGATTAGACGAAAAATATATAAAAGGACTAGAACATGTTCCATTTGGTATGGTATTGTTAGCAACAGGAAAAATGTCAACAAGAGAAGGAAATATAATAAAACTTGAAGACCTATTAAATGAAGCAATTGAAAGAGCAAAAAAAATAATAGAACAAAAAAATCCACAATTATCAGCAGAAGAAAAAGAAACAATAGCAAAGCAAGTTGGAATAGGAGCAGTTATATTTAACGATTTAGCTAACAGCAGAGTAAAAGATGAAATATTTGACTGGAATCAAATTCTAAATTTCCAAGGCGAAACAGGACCATACATTCAATATACATATGTACGTATAAAAAGCGTATTAGAAAAAGCAAAATACATACCGCTTTCAAGTGAAGTAAAAGAAAAATATTTGGAAGATAACTATTCACAAAATGTATTAAAACTAATATACTCTTTTGAAGAAACATTAAATCAAGTTACAAATAAAGAAGAACCATCTATATTATCAAGATATTTAATAGATTTAGCAAAAGCTTTTAGTGTTTTCTATAATGAAAACAAAATTTTAGATGAAAATGATGAAGTGAAAAATACAAGAGTTTATTTAACACATTGTGTAGGAATAGTTTTAAAAAAGGGTGCAGAATTATTAGGAATGCAAATGCCAAACAAAATGTAAATTTTGAGACAATAATAAAAAATCAATATGCCTAAATTTATTTTTATAAAAATAAATTTAGGCATATTGTGCATTTGATAGGAAAGAATATAAACAAAGAAATAAAACAGACTAAAAAAATTATAAATAACATAAAAATGAGTATAATAATATTAAAAATTATAAAAAACTTGACTACCATGCGTATAAAATGCTACAATATAAGCATAATAGTAAAGTAAGGGGATAAAATATTATGATTAACTATGAGAATGTAAAAGAATTTGTTAAAAATCATAAAGGAATGATTACAGCAAAGGAGTTTAAAAAAAACGACATAGGTTTTTTCTTTATAAATAAATTAATTGATGACAATATAATTGAAAGAGTTGATAATGGAATATATAATAAAGTGGAAGATTTTGAAGACAGCTATTTCATATTGCAACAAAAATATTCAAATATAATTTTTTCATATAATATAGCACTATATTTTTTAGGAAAAACTGAAGTGATACCTAATAGAATAGATATAACAGTTCCTAATGGTTACAATGCTCACAGAATATCACAGGAAATCGCAATTCACTATGTTCCAAAAGAATATTTGAAACTTGGTGCAGTTGAAGAAATTACTCCATTTGGAAATAAAATAATATGTTACAATCTTGAAAGAACAATATGTGATTTAGTAAAAAATGATAATAGTGGTTTGGATACTGAACAAGTCAATAAAATTATCAGAAATGCATTTTTAGGTAAACAGATTAATTTAAATCTTCTTATGGATTATGCTAAAAAATTAAAATGTGATAGAAAAATGAAAGCTATGACGGAGGTATTATATTAATATGATAAATAATGTACAATCACTAAAAGATAAAGCAAAAAACTTTGCCAATAAAAATAATTTACAGGTACAAGTAGTGTTACAAAATTTTATGTTTGAACGATTTCTTGAAAGATTATCAAAGTCAAAATATAAGGACAATTTTATATTAAAAGGGGGATTCTTACTATCTTCAATAATGGGAATAAACATTAGGTCTACGATGGATATTGATGCAAATATTACTGGAATGGATTTTAATGAAACAGAAATTAGAAAACTACTGAATGAAATTGCTGTTATTGAGTTAAATGATAATGTTACATTTAAAGTTGGTAAAGAAAAGACTATAAGGGAAGACAATGAATATGGAGGATATTGTTATAAAATAATTGGACAATTTTATAATGTTGTAATCCCCTTTTTTATTGATATTTCCACAGGAGATATTATAACTCCAAAATCAATTAAATATAAATATAAAACTTTATTAGAAAACGATTATATTGAATTATATACATATAATTATGAAACTATAATAGCTGAAAAATTTCAAACAATATTAGTAAGAAGTGTAGCAAATAGTAGGATGAAAGACTTTTTTGATTTATACTATTTTGTAACATATAAATGGAATGAGATTAATAAAGAAACATTACAAAAAGCAATCACGATGACATTTAAACATCGAGAATCTGAAAAGGATTTACAAAATTTTGAAAAAATAATAAATTTAATAGAAAATGATGAGACAATGCATGTTAGATGGAAATCATATCAGAATCGATTTTTGTATGCTAAAGATATAGATTTTAAAGATGTAATTAAAGCAATTAATAAACTGAAAAATACGTACAACAAGGGTGCAGAATTATTAGGAATGCAAATGCCAAACAAAATGTAAATTTTGAGACAATAATAAAAAATCAATATGCCTAAATTTATTTTTATAATACTTACTATATTTTTATAAAAATAAATTTAGGCATATTGTGCATTTGATACTTTAATGTAATATAAAAAGTAGAAAAAATGGAAGAAAATAAAAAAACAAAAATCAACAATTGTATTGATAATAAAAAACTATAATGATATAATGAAAACGAAAACGAAAAAATTCAGGCATAAATAATTTTTATATAAAATATAAAAAAGAGGATGTTATAAAAATATGAAAACAAAAGAAATTAAGATAAAAGGGGTTTTAACAATAAATACAAATACAACCCCAATATATTATGATGAAGAACCAACAAGTGAACAAGTAGCAGAACCAATAATAGAACCATTAATGCCACAAAAAGATATGGTTTTGGATATTTATAAAAGTCAAAAAATTATATTAAAATACATAACTCTTTTCACAAAAAGAGTAATTGATATAATAAGTTCTATAGCTGGAATTATATTATTAATTCCAATTTCAATAATTATATTTATAGCAAATATATTTTCAAAGGATTTTGGACCATTATTTTATTCACATAAAAGAATAGGTAAAAACGGAAAATACTTTAAAATGTATAAATTTAGAAGTATGTGTGTAGATGCAGATGAAAAACTTAAAGATTTATTGGAAAAAGATGAAGAAGCTAAAAAAGAATGGGAAGCTAACCATAAACTGGTAAATGACCCAAGAATAACTAAAATAGGAAAATTTATAAGAAAAACAAGCTTAGATGAATTTCCTCAATTCATAAATGTACTAAAAGGAGAAATGAGCTTAGTACGGACCTAGAGCTGTAATAGATGGCGAAATTGAAAAGTTTGGAGTTCTTAAAGAAAAAGTGCTTTCAGTAAAACCAGGCATAACAGGCTATTGGGCAGCAAATGGCAGAAGCAATACAAATTATGACGAAAGAGTTGTAATGGAAGCTACATATGTTGATAATTTTTCAATAAAACAAGATATAAAAATTTTACTAAAAACGGTTGTTTCGGTTTTGA
This sequence comes from uncultured Clostridia bacterium, assembly GCA_934157205.1. Taxonomy (GTDB): domain Bacteria; phylum Bacillota; class Clostridia; order TANB77; family CAG-508; genus CAG-269. The sequence goes on along the minus strand of CAKPHJ010000003.1, from coordinate 34,267 downwards.
AGAAAGAAGGAGCTTTTTAAAATACTAAATATTTGAAAAACATAAGAGGAGAGAAATGCAATGAAATATGATTATTTAATAGTGGGTTCTGGTCTATTTGGTGCAACATTTGCAAATTTGGCGAAAAAAGATGGAAAAAAGGTATTGGTAATAGAAAAAAGACCGAATATAGCAGGTAACATATATACAGAAGAAATAGAAGGAATCCAAGTACATAGATATGGAGCCCATATATTTCATACAGACTACAAAGATGTTTGGAACTATGTTAATTCTTTTATTGAATTTAATAGATATACTAATTCACCTGTTGCAAAAATTGAAAATGAAATATATAATATGCCATTTAATATGAATACTTTTTCTAAAATATGGGATGATGTATTCACACCAGATGATGCATTAAGACATATTAATGAAGAAAAAAAAGAAATGAAAGGCAAAAAACCAAGAAATCTAGAAGAACAAGCAATTTCATTAGTAGGTAGAACAATTTATGAAAAATTAATAAAGGGATATACAGAAAAACAATGGAATAGAGACTGTAAAGATTTACCTGCATTTATAATTAAAAGATTACCTGTAAGATTAATTTATGATAATAATTATTTTAATGATAAATATCAAGGAATTCCTATTGGTGGATATACTAAATTAGTAGAAAAAATGTTAATAGGTATTGAAGTAAAACTTAATACTAATTTCTTTGAAAATATTGAAGAATATAAAAGAATAGCAAAAAAAATTATTTATACAGGACCTATTGATGAATATTTTAATTATTCGTTAGGAACTCTTGAATGGAGAAGCCTAAAATTTGATACTAAAATTTTAAATGAGGTTAATCATCAAGGAAATGCAGTAGTTAATTACACTGGGCATGAGGTAAAATATACCAGAGTTATAGAACATAAACATTTTGAGTTTGATACAACAAATCCAAAAACTGTAGTAACTTATGAATATCCTGCTGATTACAAAGATGGAATGGAAAAATATTATACAATTAATGATGAAAAAAATAATACGTTAGCTGAAAAATATAGAGAATTAGCTAATAAGGAAAATAATGTTATATTTGGTGGCAGACTTGCTGAATATAAATATTATGATATGGATGATGTAATAAAGTCAGCATTTGAAGCGTATTTAAAAGAGAAGGAAAAATAAAAAAATGAATAGAGAAAATAATATAAAGATAATTGTAGCAACTCATAAAAAATATAATATGCCAAAAGATGAAATGTATATACCACTAAATGTTGGAGCAGAAGGAAAAGAAGACTTAGGTTACGCAAAAGATAATACTGGAGATAATATATCAAAAAAAAATCCATATTTTTGCGAATTAACAGGAGTATATTGGGCATGGAAAAATTTACGTGCTGACTATATAGGATTAGCACATTATAGAAGACATTTTAGTTTAAAGAAAAAATCAAAAAATAAATTTGATAATGTTTTATCATTAGATGAAACTAAAAAAATATTAAAAAATACGGATGTAATTTTGCCAAAAAAAAGAAGATATTTTATAGAAAATTTGTATGGACATTATGCTCATACTATGTATGTAGAGCCTTTAGATGTTGCAGGAAAAATAATAGAAGAGAGGTACCCTGAATATTTAAAATATTTTAATAAACTTCATACAAGAACAAGTGCGCATATGTTTAATATGTTTATTATGAAAAAAGAAATTTTTGATGATTACTGCAAATGGTTATTTGATATATTATTTGAATTGGAAAAAAGAGTGGATAGTTCAAATTATGATTCTTTTCATAGTAGATTTTACGGTAGAATATCAGAATTATTACTTGATGTTTATTTGCAAAAAAATGCTATAACTTATAAAGAAGTAGGATTTATCTATATGGAAAAAATAAATAAAATTGCTAAAGTAAAAGGCTTTTTAGCTGCTAAATTTGGAGGTAAAAAATATGGAAAGAGTTTTTAAATTTAAAGAACTAATTTCTGTTATTATTCCAATATATAATGTTGAAGAATATTTAGAAAGATGTATTAATTCGGTAATTAATCAAACATATAAAAATATTGAAATAATTCTAGTTGATGATGGATCTTCAGACCGATGTGGAATGATATGTGATAAGTATGCTGAAAAAGAGAATAGGATTAAAGTTTTACATAAAAAAAATGGAGGACTATCAGATGCAAGAAATAGTGGAATAGAAGTTGCAAACGGTGAATATATAACATTTATTGATTCGGATGATTATGTATCTTGTGATTATGTTGAATACTTATATTATATTTTAAAAAAATATAATACTAGAATTTCTTGTTGTGGACATTATATATGTTTCCATGAAAAAAACATTTCTAAATCATCATTAATTGAAAAAAAAATTAGTAAAATAGAGGCTTTAAAAGATATTTTGTATGACAAAGAAATTGACATATGCTCTTGGGGAAAATTATATGATTCTAAATTGTTTGAAAATATTAAATTTCCAAAGGGAAAGTTGTTTGAAGATACAGCTACTACATATTTATTGTTTGATTTATGTGACAATATTTCAATTGGAAACAAATGTAAATATTATTATGTTATGAGAGATAATTCTATAACATCACAGATTTTTAATTTAAAAAAAATGGATTTAATTGAAATGACGAATCAAATGTGCTATTATATTGTAACTAAGTATCCAATGCTAAAAGCTGCGTGCAATAGGAGAAAAATTTGGGCTTATATGAGTACATATGTAAAAATAATTTATACAAAAAGAAAAGAATTTTATAAAGAAAAAGAATATATAAAAGATTATATAAAAAAAAATAGAAAAAATGTATTAAAAGATAAAGAAATTTCAAAAAGAGATATAATTTCTCTTAAAATTTTTGCATTAGGAGATTCTGTATTCAAATTTTCATGGAAAATATATAAAACTATATTTAATTAAGGAGAATAATATGAAAGTATCTGTTTTAACTTTACATGCTGTTTGCAATTATGGCACTCAATTGCAAGCTTATGCGACACAAGAAAAATTAAAAGAATTTTTTGAAGAGGTAGAATTTATAAATTATAAAAGAAATGATACTTATGGAAAGGGATTAATAAATTCATTTTCAAAAGGTAACATGGTGAAAGCTATAGCAATACTTCCAACTATAATGAGATGGAAAAGTGTTTTTGGAAAATTTCAAAAGAATAACTTAAACTTATCAGAAAAAACATATTTAAGTAGTGAGGACTTTTCGGAGTTTATTTATGATTCGGATGCATATATTTCTGGAAGTGATCAAGTATGGAATTCTGGATGGAATAAAGGAATTATTGGTGAAATGTATTTAAATTTTGTACCAAAAAACAAATTAAAGTTTTCATTTTCTTCTAGTTTTGGAAAATCTGAACTTTCAAAGGAAGAAATTAATAAAACCCAAAAGTTTATAAACCAATATAAAATGATTTCTGTCCGAGAAGAAAGTGGATTGAAAATATTGATAAACCAATATAAGTATTATAATGCAATAAGATTAGTTGATCCAACATTAGCTGTTGATTCTCATTTTTGGAGAAGTTTTGGAATGAAATCAAAGAAAAAGATTAAAGAAAAGTATATACTAATATACAATTTAAATAGGTCTAAAGATTTTGATAGATATGCTAAAGAAATATCTAAAAGAACAGGTTTAAAATTATATCGTTTTTGTACTAGATATGATCAAATATTTAGGAATGGAAAAAGTTTAGTAATTCCTCAAATAGAAGATTTTATTAGCCTTGTAGATAATGCTGAATATGTTTTAACAGATTCATTTCATGCTGTAGCATTTTCTATGAATTTAAATACAATACCTATATGCATTTATCCTCAAAATTATTCGAGTAGAATTTCTGACTTTTTAAAATTGTTAGACTCTGAACAAGTACACGTAAAAAATTATGATGATTTTGATGTTATTAATAGAAAAGTAGATTTCGAAAAGGTTAATTTAATTTTAAAAAAAGAAAGGGAAAAAGTTGAAAAATTTTTATTAGAAATGAAAAAAATTATAAAGGAGGAAAAAAGTGAGTAATGATGAGCTTGTTTCAATTATAGTACCAATTTATAATGGAGAGGCATTCATATCTGATTGCGTGGAATCTTTAATTGAACAAACGTACAAGAATATTGAAATAATTTTAATTAATGATGGTTCTACAGATGGTACTTTAAAAAAAATCGAGAATTTTAAAAAAAAAGATAAAAGAATTATTGTAATATCTCAAAAAAATTCTGGTGTATCTGAATCAAGAAATAATGGAATAAAAAAATCAAAAGGTAAATATATAACTTTTGTTGATTCCGATGATACGGTGAAAAAAAATTATATTGAATATTTGGTAGATCTTATAATGAAAAATGATGCAGATATAGCATTAACAAGAAAACCGTTAAAATTCAATTCAAAAACAAATGTAGAATTACTTGATATAGCTGAAGATAAAATAGAAATTTTTGATGGGATACGTGCTGCAAATGAGATGCTTCTATATAAAATTGTGATTTCATCTTGGAACAAAATGTTTGATAGAAAACTTCTTAATAAAAATAAAATTATATTTAATAAATGTTTATCATTTGGTGAGGGATTTGAGTTTGTTATAAATGCTTTTTTATGTGCGAATAAAGTTGTTATAGGAAATAAAAAGATATATAATTATAGAGTGGATAACAAAAATAGTGTAATGACAAAATTTAGTAGAAAATTAGTAACTGGAAGTATTGACTCTCAAAATAGTATTTATGAATTAATTAATAAAAAAATAAGAATAAATAAAAAATATGAATTATTAATTAAATCATGGAAGTATTCTTTTTGGCATACAAATTGTGATTGTTTTAATACTATTATAGGAACAAATTCAAAAAAAGAAAATATTGATTTATACAAGTATACAAAGAAAAACTGTAAAAAATTTTCACTACATTCGATTCAATGCGATATTACAAATAAGGAAAAAGTTAAATCGCTTATGTATTTTGTTTCACCAGTAATTACAGCGAAAATTATAAATAAATTTAGAATTAGAAAGTATACAAAAAAAATTAGGAGTTGTAAAGATGTTTAACCCAAAAATTTCAATTATAGTTCCTATATATAATTCGGGACTTTATTTAAAAGAAAGTATTGACTCTATACTTGAACAAACATATAAAAATATTGAAATAATTTTAGTTGATGATGGATCTACAGATAATTCATTAGAAATATGTAATAATTATTCAAAAGAAAATAATAATGTAAAAACATATCATTTAACAAATGGAGGAGTAAGTAAGGCTAGAAATTTTGGAATTTATAAGTCTTCTGGAGAATGGATTACTTTTGTTGATTCAGACGATATTATATCGAATGATTATTGTGAAAGATTAATTAATTCGATTGATAGTAATACAGATATGGTTATTGGACGAACTATTTCATTTTTAAATAATAACATAAATAATTTATTAGATGATAATTATAATGGTGGAGAATGTGATGAATTTATTACTATAGAAGAAAAAAATGTATTATTTAAATCTATATTAGTTGATAATTATAGATATATAAAATATCCACATGTTTCTACGTGTTCAGCAAAGCTTATAAAAAAGTCTATTATTCAAAATAATCATATAAAATATAATGAACAAATTAATTTATATGAAGATGCTATTTTTAATATGCAAATAATTTATTATTCTAAAAAAATAAGAGTAATAAATAAAAAAATATATTATTATAGAACAAGAAATAATTCATCTTCAAATACTTTTAAAATAAATGTAATTGAACAATATAAAAATGTTTATAATGAAATTAACAAATTTGAACGAGAAAAAAAAATTAATTTATCAGAATATTTGGATTACTTTAAAATCAAAAATCTTAATATATTATTAACTAATTATTATAGAAACAATAATTATAATAGAAATATTACCAAAAAGGTTATTGATGAATATAAAAATTCTTTAAAAAATACAAATTATAACATATTACCTAAAAAAAGAAAAGTGCTAAAATTATTAAGCAGTATACATTTTTATTATTTTATTTATTTGCTCTATAAGAAAGGATAGATTTAAATATGAAAAAAATTAATATCAATTCGGCAATTATTTATATTTCATTTTTTTTATTTTTTTTAGTAGCTGTTGCAAGACCATTTATTAGTGCTGTTTTTGGAAATATATTTACTTTATTTATATATTTAATTGCAGTATTATTGTTAATTATGATATTAATAGGAAAAAAAATAATTTCAAATATGACGGGAATTTTTCCGCTTGTTTTATTAGCAACACTTTTTATATCTTTATATAAAAATGCTTATATTCAAGATGGAAATTTGCAAAATTATTTAATATTTGTTTTAAGTATTATATATTTTGTATTATTATCATTCATCAAAGTTGATGAAAAAAAAATATCTTTTTTATTAACATTATTTTCAGCTTTTGCAATTTTGACGTCATGTGTTTCAATTATTAGTGCAATATTTCCTAGCTGGTATATAAAAAACATAATTCCATTATTTCCTAAAGAAAACTATTCAAAAATTTTATTAAATTTTGAATTTTGCAATGAAAAAATGGGACTTTCTACAAATTATTCTAGGAATGCTTTTTATATAATTATTGGATTATTAATAAATGTATATAAATATCAAAAGAACAAAAAGAAGATAAATCTATTAAATATAATTATATTATTTGCAACTTTATTAATAATAGGAAAAAGAAGTACATTTTTGTTTGGTATAATTTCAATTGCATTATCTTATTTTATATGTAATAAAAAATCTTTAAAAGTATATCTTAAATTTTTTACTTTTATGATACTAGCAATTTTGTGTTTCGTTTTAATAATAAAAATATTTCCATTTGCAAATTATTTGCTTGAAAGATTTACTGTATCTAGTGATTCTGATTTCTCAAATGGAAGAACTGAAATATATAACGATGCATGGAAACTATTTAAACAAAATTCATATATGCCAATTGGATGGGGACAGTATGCAAAAAGTACAAATTATACACATCCAGGAGTACATAATGATTATTTGCAAATATTATGCGAAACTGGAATTTTAGGATTTATAATTATAATTGGCGGAGATATATTATTTTTAAAGAAAGCTATTAAATTATCAAAGAATAATAAAAAAATTAGCTATTTATGTTTGAGTAGTATTATTTTTTATATGTTGTATTCAATGTTAGAATTACCACATTATGATATAGAAACATATATGTTTTATTATTTAAATGTATATATTGTATATTTAGAGTATAAAAAAATAAGAATGGAGAAAATTGAAAATGAGAACAAGTAATTCTATTAAAAATTCTGTAACATCTCTTGCAGGAAATGCTTTTTCCTTTATTATTGCTTTTATTGCTCAAGCAATATTTGTTAGAATACTTGGCACTGAATATTTAGGATTAAATGGATTGTTCACGAATATTTTAAGTATGTTAAGTATTTTTGAGTTTGGGATTGGAAACGCAATTGTTTTTAATTTGTATAAACCGTTATCTGAAAATGATTATGAAAAAGTAACTTCTTTAATGAATTTTTATAAAAAAGCGTATAGAATTATTGCTTTACTAATTTTCATATTTGGAATTTTTTTATTACCATTTTTACATATTTTTATAGATGATATAACTATTGATATTAATATATATATAGTATATTTATTATTTTTATTAAGTACTATATCATCATATTTGATGGCATATAAGAGGAGTTTGATAATAGCTAATCAAAAAAATTATATTATTAACATTATTCATGTTGTATATTTAGCTTTAGTTAATATTAGTCAACTTTTAATTATATTACTATTTAAAAATTATTATTTGTATTTGGTTGTGAAAATAATTTGTCAATTATTAGAAAACTTATTTATATCAATTTTTGCAAATAAAAAATATAGTTATTTAAAAAAGTGTGAAAATACAAAATTAGATAAGAAAACAGAAAAAGATATTTTTGATAGAGTTAAAGCATTATTTTTTCATAAAATAGGTTCTATAATTGTAAGTGGAACTGATAATATTATAATATCATATTTTTTTGGTATAGCTAGTGTTGGATTATATACAAACTATAATACTATAACAAATGCTATCAATACGATATTTAGTCAAGTTATCTCTTCAACTACAGCTAGTGTTGGTAACTTGTTAATATCAAGTAATGAAACAAAAAAATTTAATGTATTTAGGAAAATAAGATTTCTTAATTCATGGATTTCAATTTTTACATCGATTTCATTGCTGGTAATAGTACAACCTTTTATTTCTTTATGGGTTGGAAGTCAATATCAATTATCTATGATAGTTGTTTGTGTAATAGTTTTAAATTATTTTCAAAAAATGCAAAGACAAACATATAGTACATTTAAAGATTCAGCAGGTATTTGGATAGAAGATAAGTTTATACCTTTAATAGAATCGTTTATTAATTTGTTTTTTTCAATTATATGTTTGAAATTATTTGGGTTTGTTGGAGTATTTATGGGAACAATTATAAGTGGACTAACATTATGGTGTTATAGTTATCCAAAGTTTGTATATAAAAGACTGTTTAACAGATCGTATCTGGACTATGCAAAGGAAACAATAGGTTATATATTGTTGTTTATAATTGTTGCTACTATAACATATGGGATTTCTATGTTATTTGTAGTTAATAGTGTGTTATTACAAGTAATAATAAATATAATTATGTGTTGTATTATACCAAATTTGATTTTATATATCATATTTAGAAAAACAGATAATTTTATGTATTTTAAAAATTTAATATTTAATATAATAAATAAAATATTTGTTAAATTAAAGAAAAATGTATGTTAATAATTATTAATTACACAAAGTATTATTAAAATTTTTAAGTAATTAATTACTAAAGATTGCTGCAGGTATATTAAAATTAGTTGGGATAGACGAAGAAGCAATTTATAATGAAGCAAAAAAATTGCTAACAGACAAAAAAGCATATGATAAAATGAGCAAAGCATTAAATCCGTATGGTGATGGACATGCTTCTGAAAAGATTGTAAATGCAATTATTGAATATTTTAGTAAACGAGGTTATTAATTATGGAAATAAAAAATATAACATACATAAAGAAAAATGCTTTTAGACTATTAGTAATTCTCTGGGCATGTGTTATATTTTTCATGTCCAGCATGAATGCCAACGAATCAAACGACAAAAGCAAAGGAACTATAAACGAAATTGTAGAAAAAACCGTAGAAGTAACAAACGAATTAGGAATAACAAACATAGATCAAACTAAAACAAACATAGAACAAATAACAAACAAACTAAACCCTCCATTAAGAAAAGTAGCACATGCAAGTGAATATTGTGTGTTTACAATATTAATAATAATAGTATTAAAAAATAGCAAATTAAAAAATAAAAAAATTTACTTAATAGCTATATCAATATGTTTTATATATGCATGTACTGATGAATATCATCAAACATTTGTAAATGGCAGAACAGGTCAATTCATAGATACACTTATAGATACACTAGGAGGAATAATTGGCTGTACATTACACTACATAATAAATAAAAAAATAACACATAAACACAAAACACAATGAATATAATATATATGAAAATTACAATTTATAGCTAAGTAAGGTTGAAATAGAAAAAATGTACAAGCTATAAATTGTAATATAAAAATAAAAAAGGAAGAGAAAGGTTTATGTTTTGTGTATTTATAATTGGATATGTAATAGGATCAATAATTACATTAATCCTGTACTCATGCATTATAGCAGGAAAACAAGCAGATTATTAGATTTTTGTATTATATGTATTATACAAAAAAACGAAAATGTAAAAGAATTTGTTGAATATTAAAAACAATACAAAATTCAGTACAAAAAAGCCAAAAAAATTAAAAGTTTTTGTAGTCGACTACAAAAACTTTATTATATATTTTATTGAAAAAAATGTAAAATAAAAAATTAAAAAAACTATTGCATAGAAAAAATAACAATGGTATAATACAATTAGAAAAATTCAAAGGAGGATAAAAATGAAAAAATTAGTGTCAATTGCAATCATATTTGTTATGATGGTTACAGCCTTTTCAGTAATGTCTAATGCTTCATCAAATGCAACATTAGCTAACGACTTATATGCTGTAGGTTCAAAATATGGAATGAAGGAATCAGATAAATTAAAAATAGAAAGATATTTGTCAGACAATCCAGTTACAGATGAACAAGCTAATCAAGTTTTAGCAAAAGCAAATGAAGCAGCAAAAATAATGGAAGATGCTGGAACAACAAATGTTAAAGATTTAACAACAGCACAAAAAAACAAATTAAAATCACTTGCTAATGAAGCTGCAAGTATAGTTGATTTAACATTAGTATTCAAAGCTGATACAGTAGAAATTTACAAAGATGGTAAATTAATCGAAACAGTTGGATCAGAAAGCAACAAATTAGCTTATACAGGAAATAATGTAAATGTAATTTTAGTTGTTTCTTCAATAGCAATAGTAGCCCTTGCAACAGGATTTATAGTAAGAAAGAAATTTGTAAATGTATAAATTCATTGGTAAAACAATAAAAGCAACTATTATAGACTTAATAGTTGCTTTATTTAGTATTATATTAATTTGTGCAATGTGCTATTTATTTTTTGGGGCTGAAATAAATGAAACAGTGTCACTAATTAACAAAGTATCCATTAACATTGAAAATAAGCATGATGAATCAGTTGTCTTAAATGAACAAAACAAAATACAAAATTACCCAGAATATGGAACGAAATATGCCACAATAGAAATACCAAAAATTGACGTAAATCTTCCTGTTTATTATGGAGACACATTAGAAGTGTTAAAAAAAGGAGTAGGTCATTCTAGTGGAAGCTATTTTCCAGGCGAAGGTGGTTCTATTATATATATGGGGCATAATTCAAAAAAAGTATTTAGAAGATTTTCAGAACTTCAAATTGGAAATGAAATAACTGTAAAAACCGATTATGGAGAATATAAATATAAAATTTACGACATGAAATTAATAAAAGAAACAGAGCTAGACAAATTGCCAGTTCAAAAAGAAAAAGAAATTCTTATGATATATACATGTTACCCATTTAACAATATTGGTTATACAACCCAAAGATATGTTGTTTATGCGGAATTAGAAAAATAAATGGTTTATAAGTTTTCCCAAAACTTAAATTTATTTATAAGGAAATAAAAAAATGAAAATAACAATAGCAATTGTAAAATATATATTTGCAGTTATTTTAGCATTACTTGTAGCAGTATATCTATTAATAAACATATTAACAACAACAGTATTAAATGAAACATATATTTTATCAAAACTAGAAGAAACAAATTATTATAACAAAATAAACGAAAACATAAAATCAAATTTTGAAAAATATATATATCAATCTGGACTTGACGAAAGTGTAATAGAAAATATTGTAACAATTGAAAAAATAAAAAAAGATACTCAAATTATAATTAGCAATATATATGATGGCGTAGAGCAAAAAGTTGATACACAAGAAATAAAAGATAAGCTTAACAATAATATAAATCAAACATTAAATCAACAAAATCTAAACAATTCAATGAAAGACTCAATAAATACATTTGTTGATCATATTTGCAACGAATATACAGATACAATGTCACATTTTAGTTATGAAAATAAAATAAACGAAACATATATTAAAGCAATGAAATATATAAATATTGCAAAAAAAATAATATTAATTGCAATAGCACTTGATTTTATTTTATTAATTGTGTTAAACTTTAAAAGAATTTATAAAAGTGGTATATTTATTGGAATTTCTTGTGCAATTTCAGGTTCAATATTAATAATTATAAATATATTCACAAAAACAAAAATTAAAATTCAAACAATAACCGTATTAAATGATGCTATTTCAGAAGTTATAAGAAATATTTCAAGCGAAATATTAGAAAAAATATTATCATATGGTATTGTTTTAGTATCAAGTGGAGTTATATTAATAATATTATCAAATATAATTCACAATTTTAGAAAATATGGTTTAGAAAAAATAGAAAACACAAATGAAAATATGAAATAGATATAATTTAATTATGTCATTTTGGGAAAGGAATTAAAAATGGAAGAAATAGATTTAAAAGAATTATTTAGCGTGTTTTGGAGAAAAAAATTATCAGTAATTTTAATAATAATTATATTTACAATTATAGGTTTTGTTTATACATTGGGTTTTATAACACCAATGTATAGTTCTTCAACTACATTAGTTTTAGCAACTTCAAATAATGCAGAACGCTCAGAAAACACAACAATAACAGCTACAGAAATTACAGTTAATTCAAAACTTGTTTCTACATATAGTGAATTAGTAAAAAGTAAAAACATTTTAAGACAAGTAATTTCAAATTTAGGCTTTAAAATAGATGAAGAAAAATTAAGAAAAAATATCACTGTAAGTGCTGTAAAAGATACAGAACTTATTGAAATAACTGTTTTAAACGAAAATCCAATTTATTCTGCACAAATAGCAAACGAAATTGCTAAAGTTTTTACAGAAAAAGTTAAAGAAATATACAATATAGATAATGTTCAAATTGTAGACGAAGCAGAGGTTGCAAGCGAACCTGCTAACATAAATCATAAAAAAGATGTATTAATATTTGCATTTATTGGTTTTGTTGTTGCATGTGGATATGTTTTAGCATGCAACATGCTAGACACAACAGTAAAAACTGCTGAAGATATTGAAAAAAAATACAACATACCAGTGCTTGCTCAAATACCAATATATGAAACAGATTTACAAAAGACAAATGGAAAAGGGGGAAGAAGAAAATAATGAGAGAACTTGTAGCAAACGAAAACCCAAAAGCACCAATTTCTGAAATATTTAGAACATTAAGAACAAATATACAATTTATGAATAATCAAAAAAAATTACAAAGTATATTAATAACTTCTACACTAGCTGGTGAAGGCAAAAGCTGGATTTCTGCTAATTTAGCTGTAACATTTGCCCAAGCTGGGAAAAAAGTTATATTATTAGATGCAGACATGAGAAAAGGAAGACAACATAAAATTTTCAATGTTTCAGTTAAACCAGGACTTTCAAATTATTTATCTGGCTATACAGAAGACGAAACAGATAGCAATTTAGCAGATTATATACAAGAAACTGAAGTTGAAAACTTATATATAATACCAGCTGGAAATATTCCACCAAATCCGTCTGAATTACTTGTGTCTGAAAATATGAATAAATTACTAAAACATTTAAAAAATATATGTGATGTAATAATATTAGATGGACCACCAACTCAATTGGTTACAGACTCTTTAATTTTGACAAGAATGGTAGATTCTACAGTAATTGTAGTTACAAGTAATAAAACAAAAAAAGACAACTTAAATAGAATTATTGATAATATACAAAAAGTTGGAGGCAAAATTTCTGGAATTATTATAAATAAAATACCAATTTCAGTAAAAAAATATGAACAAGCATATTATTATGGATCAACTTCAATGACTAAAACAGAAAAAAGAAAACGAAATAAAGCAAATAATAAAGAATATATAAATCAAGAAAACAAAAATAGAAATACTCAAAGAGCAAGAGATTTAGTAGAGCAAGACAGAAGAAAGAAAATAATAAACACAGAAATTGAGCATAAAGAAGAAGCATCAAGTACAGAAAATATAGATAATATAGACAATACAGATAATATAGAAAATTTTGATGAAACAAAAAATATAGAAAATTTTACAAATATACCAGATATAAATATAAATGACGAAATAAAAGAAAAATCAGAAGATATACAAGAATTTCAAAGTATTACAAAATCAGAAACAACACAAGAACAAGAATTGCCAAAGTTTTTACAAGACAAGCAAAATAATGTCGCAGACACAACATTGGAAAAAACAAATAATATTTTGAAACAGATAAACGAATATTTAGAAAACGAAAAGAAAAATTTAAAATAATTTTAAATATATAATGTAGCATAAATAAAATATATTTAATACAATAGAAGGAGCAAAACAAAAAATGATAGACTTTCATACACATATATTACCAAACATAGATGATGGGGCTAGAAATATTGACGAAACATTTACTTTAATAAAAGAAGCAAAAAAAGCAGGATTTGCCCAAATAGTAACAACATCACATTATATGGAAAATTATTATGAAACAGATACACCAGAAAGAGAAGTATGGTTAAAGGCTATATGTGAAAATTTACAAGCGAAAAATATAGATATAAAATTATACGTAGGAAACGAAATTTATATGACAGATAATATAATAAAACTACTTGAAGAAGGAAAAGCATCAACAATAAATAATACATCATATGTGCTTTTCGAAATGCCATTAAATGCTGAACCACTTAACTTATATGACATAACATATGAGATGATACAATGCAAATTGGTTCCAATTTTAGCACACCCTGAAAGATACACTTTTGTACAAAAAGAACCAGAGCTTATTTATGATCTTATACAAAGAGGAATACTTATGCAAGCAAATTATGGAAGTATTATAGGTCAATATGGAAAAAAAGCACAAATGATAGTAAAAAAATTCTATGAAAGCAACATGATACATTTTCTTGGAACAGATGTACATAGACCAAACACAATTTATAATAGAATACCAGAAATTTTAGATGAATTAACAGATTTAATTGGTGAAGAAAAGGTATATGAACTTACAACTAAAAATCCAGAATTGGCTATAAAAAACAAAAAAATAGAAATATCTGAGCCACATCCTGTTGAATTATCTTTAAAAGAAAAGATTCTAATTAATTTTATGAAATAAAATTAGTGTAAACTAAGAAAGAAGGAAGTAAATTATGAGAAAATATTTTGGAACAGATGGAATTAGAAGAATTGCAAATACAGAATTATCACCAGAATTAGTATATAAAGTAGCAAAAGCAGGAGCTTATGTTTTGTCAAAACATACAGATCATACACCAACAATTTTAATAGGTAGAGATACACGTATTTCTGGAACATTAATTGAAAGTGCTATGGTTGCAGGTTTTTTAAGTTATGGAGCTAATGTTAAATTATTAGGTGTTATACCAACACCAGCAGTTGCATATTTAACAAGAAAATTAAATGCAGATGCAAGTGTTGTTATTTCTGCTTCACATAATACATATGAATTTAATGGAATAAAATATTTTAGTAATAAAGGAACAAAAATTCCAGATTCATTAGAAGAAGAAATAGAAGAAGTTATGGAATCTGGTAAATTAGATGAATTAACAGCAGTAAATGAAAAAATAGGAGTTTCAGAATATTGCTTAGATTTAATAGAAGAATATGTATACTTTTTTAGGAAAAACTTTGATGACAACATAGAAAAAAATATGGACGAAAATTTTGTAGTTGGTTTAGATACTGCAAATGGAGCTACATCTGTAATTGCAGAAAAAGTATTTAAAACTTTAGGCATAAAATATAAAATTATAAATAACCACCCAAATGGTATAAATATAAATGAAAATTGTGGTTCAACACATTTAGAAGGTCTAAAAGATTTTGTTATAAAAAATAAATTAAGCTTAGGAATTGCATATGATGGTGATGGAGATAGATGTTTAGCTGTAGATGAAAATGGAGAAGAAATTGACGGAGATAAAATTATAGCTATAATTTCAAGAAATTTAAGAAAAAAAGGAAAACTAAAAAAAGATACAATTGTTGCAACAGTTATGAGCAATTTAGGATTAAATAAATATGCTGAAAATAACAACCTAAACTTAATTCAAACAAAAGTTGGAGACAGATATGTATTAGAAGAAATGTTAAAAAATGGCTATAATCTTGGAGGAGAGCAATCTGGTCATGTTATATTACTAGATTACAATCCTACAGGAGATGGAATTTTAACATCTTTAATGCTTATTCAAACAATATTAGAAGAAAAGAAAAAAGCGTCAGAACTTGGCAAAATAGTTAAACTTTATCCACAAGTTTTAATTAACGCTAAAGTAAATTCAGAAAAGAAATATGAATACAATAATGACAAAGAAATTAAAAATGCAATTGAAAAACTTGAAAAAGAATTTGCAGGAAATGGTAGAGTTTTAATAAGACCTTCAGGAACAGAGCCTTTAGTAAGGGTTATGATAGAAGGAGAAGATCAAGAATATATAACAAAAAAAGCACAAGAAATAGCGGATTTAATATCTAAAAAATTAAAATAAATACTTTAGAACAAATAAGAAAAATTTAAAATTTATCTTATTTGTTCTATTTTTTTAGCATTTTGAATATAAATAAATATGAGACAAGATATAGGTAAAAAGAGAGGAATGAAATCTTAATATGTTTAATGTTACTATATTAAAAATGAAAGATATAGTTAAAAGCTTTTTAGGAATAGCAATAACAATATTAATAGTTATAACAATAAGTAAAACATTTTCTAAAAAAGAGCAAGAAAAACAAATACTAAATGGAATAAAAAATGAAATTAGTTCTTTGTCTGAAAAAACTTTAATTAGTTCTATAGACAAAACAATTCCAATTATTTCTAATGTAAACCAAGAATATAGAAATATATCAAACGAAAAAGATGTATCTGAAGAGGAAAATAATTTTAAAGAAATATTAAAAACGCAAATGAGTTTTATAAAAAGTGTTGAACAAGAAAGTGAAAATAAAAAAATTGCAAAAGAGGAAAATAATACAAATGAAAACGAAAACTCTAATACAAGTTTAAATAATAATGAAACAACAAAAGAAGAACAAAACCTACAAATGGCTAATATTGGCGAAAAAACAGAAGTAGTAACAAATAATCCTATATCAGAAAATTATAATGTCGAATATGGAAGCGTAAAAATAAAAAATCAAACAAAGTATGAATTAACAAAAGAAATGTTAACACCTGATATTACTATAGAAAATAAAAATATAGTTTTATTTCATACACATAGTTGTGAAAGTTATACATCAAGCGAAAAATATCCATATACACCAACTGGAACATTTAGAACAACAGATTTAAATTTTTCGGTTGTAAGAGTAGGAGATGAATTAGAAAATTATTTAAAACAATATGGATATAATGTTGTACATAGTAGAGAATATCATGATTATCCATCATATAATGGTTCTTATACGAGGTCATTAGCGACAGTTGAAAATATTTTGAAAACAACGCCTTCTGACATTATTTTTGATGTTCATAGAGATGCAGTACGGGTCTAGAAGTGATTATGCACCATGTGTAAAAATAGGAGATGAAGATATAGCTGCACAAATTATGTTTGTTATAGGCACAAATGGAGGTGGATTGTGGCATCCGAATTGGAATCAAAATCTTAAATTTGCAATAAAAATACAAGAAAAAGCAGAGGAATTATATCCAGGACTTTTTAAACCAATTATGCTTACAAATTCAAGATATAACCAACATACAGGTAAATATGCCAATATTATTGAAATTGGTGCAACAGGAAATACTTTAGAACAATGTTTAACAAGTATGAAATATTTGTCAAAAGTTATAAATGAAGTAGTAAAATAACCTTGAAATATAATTAAATATTGTATATAATAGCCATATAAAATTCAAGTGAAAGGAATGAATTTATTATGGCTGAAATTGATTTAGATTTAACACACTCAAGTATTACAAAAAAAAGTATTTTAGAATACAAACAACAAGTAGAAAACATACATAAAGACTTACATAGAAGAGCAAATGACCAAAAGGACTTTGTAGGTTGGCTTGAATTACCAACAAATTATGACAAAGAAGAATTTGAAAGAATAAAAAAATCAGCAGAAAAAATAAGAAATGAATCAGATATTTTAGTAGTAATAGGAATAGGAGGTTCATATTTAGGAGCAAGAGCAGTTATTGAATCATTAACTAGTT
Source organism: uncultured Clostridia bacterium (assembly GCA_934157205.1). Classification (GTDB taxonomy): domain Bacteria; phylum Bacillota; class Clostridia; order TANB77; family CAG-508; genus CAG-269. Next base: position 16,300 of record CAKPHJ010000003.1, on the reverse strand, counting down.
CTTTCTATAATATGCTTCCAGAAGAACAAAGAAAATATCCACAAATTTTATATGTAGGAAACAATTTAAGTCCAAATTATATAAATGAAATTATAGAATATATTGGAGATAAAGATTTTTCTGTAAATGTTATTTCAAAATCTGGAACAACAACAGAACCTGCTATTGCCTTCAGAATTTTTAGAGAAATACTAGAAAACAAATATGGCATAGATGAAGCAAGAAGCAGAATATATGCAACAACAGATAAAGAAAAAGGAGCATTAAAAACACTTGCAAATAACGAAGGATATGAAAGTTTTGTTGTTCCAAACAATGTAGGAGGAAGATATTCAGTTTTAACAGCTGTTGGTTTATTACCAATAGCAACAGCTGGCATAAATATAGACAAACTTATGGAAGGTGCTCAAATAGCACAAAAAAGATATGATGATCCAGACGTAAAATATAATCAATGTTACCAATATGCAGTTATAAGAAACATATTATATAAATTATATAAAGACACAGAAATATTAGTAAATTATGAACCAAAAATGCATTATTTTACTGAATGGTGGAAACAATTATTTGGAGAAAGCGAAGGAAAAGAACAAAAAGGAATATTTCCAGCAGGTGTAGATTTCACAACAGATTTACATTCAATGGGACAATATATACAAGATGGAAAAAGAAATTTATTTGAAACTGTAATAAAAATAAATAAGCCAAACTCTGACATAAAAATAAATGCAGATGATGACAATTTAGACGGTTTAAACTATTTAGCTGGAAAAAATTTAGACTATGTTAATAAAAAAGCTATGGAAGGTACAATACAAGCACACGTATCAGGGGGTGTTCCAAATATTATTATTTCAATGGAAAAATTGGACGAGCTAAATTTAGGAGAACTTATATATTTCTTTGAAAAAGCATGTGCAATGTCTGGAAGTATTTTAGGAGTAAACCCATTTAATCAACCAGGGGTTGAAGAATACAAGAAAAATATGTTTAAATTATTAGAAAAACCAGGATATTAATAAAAAGAGGGAAGCAGTTAAGATGATATACAAGGAAAAATTTAAAATAGGACTAAAAGATGTATGGGCAGGCGAAGAAGTAAGCAATATAGCAATTTTAGAATATTTAGAAAATATAGCAGAATATCATTCAGATAGTGTAGGATATGGTATAAATAACACTAGCGAAACAAATATAAATTGGTTGTTACTTGACTGGAAATTAGAGGTAATAAAACGACCAAAATATGGGCACATTTTAGATATACACACATGGTCTAGAAAAGTAGAAAAATTTTATGCATATCGTGACTTTGAAATATACGATGAAAACTCAAATTTATGTGTAATAGCAACTTCAAAGTGGTTATTAGTAAACAGTAAAACTAAAAAAATAGCTAGAGTTTCTGAAGAAATGGCAAACAAATATCAATCTGAATTAACAAAAAAAGTTTTTAAAAACGAACTTGAAAAAATAAAAGAACCTAAAAATTATGAATCAGAAATATTATATACAGTTCAAAGGAGAGACATAGATATTATTGGACATATGCATAATTTAAATTATCTGTATTTAGCATATGAAGCATTACCAGAAGAAATATACAAGCAAAGACCATTTGACCATGTAAGAATACAATACAAAAAACAAATAAAATTAGGTGAAAAAGTCAGATGCAAATATGCTAAACTCGAAGATAAAAGCAATGTTGTTGCAATATATAATGAAGACGGAACCATATTACATTCAATTTTGAATTTTTCATAAAATATTGACACAAACTATAAAAAGATATATAATTGACATTGGTTTTATAGATAAGGGAGGAATAAAAAAATGAAAAAAGTTTTAAGAAAAACAAAAATCGTAGGAACAATAGGACCAGCTAGTGAAAACAGACTAGAAGAATTATTTGAAGCAGGATTAAATGTATGCAGAATAAATTATTCACATGGAAGTTGGGATGAACAAGCAGAAAAATCTGAAACAATAATAAAAATGAGAGAAGAAAAAGAATTACCTATCCCAATGATACTAGATATGAAAGGTCCAGAAATAAGAACAGGAATGCTTTACACAGGAAAAAACACTAAAATACAATTAAAAGATGGACAAAAATTTACATTAGTAAATGAAGATATCACTGGAGATGAAGAAAAAGTATCAGTATCATATAAAGAACTATACAAAGATGTAAAACCAGGAACAAAAATATTAATAGATGATGGAGCTATAGAATTAAAAGTAGATGAAATAGTAGGAAAAGACATTGTTACAACAGTAGTTCATGGAAATGGATTAGGAAGTAGAAAAACAATGAATTTACCTGGAACAATAATTAGATTACCAGGACTTGCTGAAAAAGACTATGCAGACTTAAAAACAGCATGTGAACATGAATACGACTTTGTTGCAATATCATTTGCTAGAAATGCAGACGATATAAAACAAGTAAGAAAAGTACTTGATGAAAATGGTGGAAAAGACATTCAAATAATAACAAAAGTAGAAAATGTAGAAGGTCTATCAAACATGGAAACAATAGTAAATTTAGCTGATGCCCAAATGATAGCACGTGGAGACATGGCTACAGAAACAGACTTTACAGAACCACCTGTAATGCAAAAGAAACTTATAAAATTATCAAACAGAGCTGATAAACCAGCAATAACAGCAACACAAATGTTAGAATCAATGACACATCAACCATTACCAACAAGAGCAGAAGTATCAGATGTTGCAAATGCTGTATATGATAGAACAAGTGCAGTAATGCTTTCTGGAGAATGTGCTATGGGTGACTATCCAGTTGAATGTGTAAAAACAATGGTAAAAATAGCAAATAGAGTAGAACCAGAAATTGATTACTGGAAAAGATTTGATGAAAACAAAGATGCAAAATTAGACACATTTGAAGATAAACTTGCTTATTCAGCATGTGTATCTGCTAAAGTTTTAAATGCAGACGCAATAGTTTGCTATACAAAAACAGGTAATACAGCAAGACGTTTATCAGGATTAGGAGCTGCATGCCCAATTTTAGCAATAACAGATAATAAAAGAACTTTCCGTCAATTAGCTTTAGCATGGAATGTTACACCAATATTAGTAAACTTTACTGAAAATGTTACAAAAACAATAGAAGCAGGAATTGAAAAATTAAAAAATAAAGATATTCTTGAAACAGGAGATACAGTTGTAATTCAAGGTGGAGAAAAATGGTTATCATCTGAAGAAGATAACAAATTAATAAGTGGTGTTATTAGAATATAACGCGTAAAGCCATTCGTTTGAATGGCTTTTATTGACTTTTTTTAAAATATAAAAACCCCTGGAATGTATAATATACATTCCAGGGGAAGAAGAAGTTATTTTTTCATATAGTTTTGTATTATTTTGTACATAGCTTCTAGCTCTATTTCTTTTGTTTTTTCATTTGTTAGGTGCAATATTGATGCGACATCTTCTTTCTGTTTATTCGAAAGAAGTCCGAATCTCATCTTTAGCACAAGAGTTTCCACTGTTGTTAGGTCCAGAGCGTTCTTACCAAGCGCTTCAATAATAACGTCAGTTAATACATCAATATCATCATATTGCATTTCTTCCATTTTGTTCTCCTTTTCAAACCGGCGTCTTGATAAATCAAGACTAAAAACTAATAATTACTATATATAATATACCGTATTTTACATAAAGAGTCAACACTTTTTAAAATTAGAATTTCTTGAATTTTATTCTAAAATTAAATAATATACTTGTTATTTAGCAATTAGTTATGATACACTAAATAAAAAATATGGAATAATAATTAAAAATTATTTAAAAATATAGATATCAAAACCATTTATTGTGTTTTTTTTAAATATAAAAACCCCTGGAATGTATAATATACAATTCCAGGGGAAAACGAGTTGTTTTTACTTAGACCAAAGTTTTTTCAGGCCTAACTTCCGTAATGCACGGGCTTCAATTTGACGAACTTTCTCCCGTGACTTCCCGATTAATTTTCCAGTATCATTGAGGGTGTAAAGATTTCCATCAATTACGCCGAAACGCAATTTTAAAACATATAACTCCTCTTCGCTGATCCGTTCCTTTACTTCTGGTGTTCCAAGCTTCTGCTTGACCATTTCAATCATTTCAATCATTTCGTTGTTGTCGCTTGCATTCATAAAAAAACTCCTTTTATTATAACCGGCGTCTTGATAAATCAAGACTTAAACTAATAACTACTATATATAATATACCATATTTTACATAAAAAGTCAACACTTTTTAAAATTAGAATTTCTTGAATTTTATTCTAAAATTAAATAATATACTTGTTATTTAGCAATTAGTTATGATATACTAAATAAAAAAATAAGGAAGGAGAAAGAAATAATTACAAATTATTTCAAAAAAATAGATGTCAAAACCAATAGTAGCAATTATAGGAAAACCAAATGTAGGAAAATCAACTTTTTTTAACTATTTAGCAGGAAGTAGAATTTCAATTGTACAAGACACACCAGGAGTAACAAGAGACAGAATTTATGCAGATACAAATTGGAGAGGAAGAGAATTTACACTAATAGACACAGGAGGAATAGAACCAAATTCAGAAGATATTATATTGTCTCAAATGAGAGAACAAGCAAATCTTGCAATTTCAATGGCTGATGTTATTTTATTTTTAACAGATATAAAACAAGGAGTAACAGCAGGAGACAGAGAAATAGCTTTAATGTTAAAAAAGTCTGGAAAGCCTATTGTTTTAGTATGTAATAAAGCAGACAATTATCAAAAAGACAAGGAATCTGCGTATGAATTTTATAATTTAGGTTTAGGAGATCCATACCCAATTTCAGCAACAAATGCACTAGGTATAGGAGATGTTCTAGACGAAATATATGAAAAATTTCCACCAAAAGAAGAAAATGAAGAAGAATCAAATATAATAAAAGTAGCAGTAATAGGAAAACCAAATGTAGGAAAATCATCATTAATAAACAAACTTTTAGGCGAAAATAGAGCAATTGTTAGTGATATTGCAGGAACTACAAGAGATGCAATAGATACAGAATTTGAAAACGAAAATGGTAAATATGTATTAATAGATACAGCAGGAATTAGAAAAAAAAGCAAAATAAAAGAATCAATAGAAAAATTTAGTATTATGAGAACATTACTTGCCATAGAAAGAGCAGATGTATGTTTAATGATGATAGATGCACAAGAAGGTGTTACAGAACAAGATACTAAAATTGCTGGAGAAGCACATGAGGCTGGAAAAGGTGTTATTATAGTTGTAAATAAATGGGATGCAATTGAAAAAGAAACAGGAACATTGGAAAAATATAAAAAAGAAGTATATGATAAATTAAAATATTTATCATATGCACCAATAATATTTATATCTGCAAAAACTGGGCAAAGAGTTAATAAGCTTTTTGACCTTATAAATAAAGTAAATGAACAAAATAGCATGAGAATATCTACATCTATTTTAAATCAAGTTATAAATGAAGCAATAGCAATTGTACAACCACCAACAGATAAAGGAAAAAAACTTAAAATACTTTATGGTACTCAAGCTTCAACAAAGCCACCAACATTTGTTATATTTGTAAATAATAAAGATTTATTTCATTTTTCATATGAAAGATATTTAGTAAACCAAATAAGAAAAGAATTTGGTTTAGAAGGAACACCAGTTAGAATTATAGTTAGAGAAAAATTAGATAAAGAATAAAAAAGAACAAGAAAAGAATAAAAAAGGGAGGAATTAAAATGGCAGTATATATAATTATGGCAATAATTGCATATTGTATAGGGAGCGTAAATTTTTCAGTTATAATAAGCAAAAAAATGGCAGGATTTGATGTTAGAGAAAAGGGCAGTGGAAATGCTGGTAGCACGAATATGTTAAGAACTGTTGGAAAAAAAGCAGCTCTTTTAACATTAATTTGTGACATTTTAAAAGGCGTAGTAGCCATAATAATATCTATATTAATAGGAGCAATAGTCAAAGATTCAAATAAGGAATTATTATTACAAATTGCTGGAATAGCAGTAGTTTTAGGTCATACTTTTCCAATATTTTTTGGATTTAAAGGTGGAAAAGGTGTTGCAACCTCACTTGGAATTTTATTAATGAGCAATTGGCAAATAGGTTTAATTTGTCTTGTTTTTGCCCTTGTTTTAATGGCTTTAACAAGAATGGTTTCACTTGGATCTTGTTCTGCAGCTGTACTATTTCCTGTTTTAACATTGTTTATAAATGAACATTATACAGTTTTAACAGAAGGGAAAAGCGGAAAAGTATATTTTGTATATAGTTTAATATTGGCAATTATAGTATTGTTTAATCATAGAAATAATATAAAACGCTTATTAAATGGGACTGAAAATAAATTGTCATTTAAATCAGACAAGTAAAATTAAAATATTTTAGTGTTTCAAAATATTTTAAATACAGGGGTTATAGGTCAGCCATAAAACCTAAATTTAATATACAAAGGTGATAAAAATGAGTAAGATTGCAATTATTGGAAGTGGAAGTTGGGGAGTAGCATTAGCTACACATTTAGCAAAACTAGGAAATGAAGTTAAAATATGGTCTTTTTCAGAAGAAGAAAAAGAATATATTAATAACGAAAGAAAGTGTAAGTTTTTACCTGGACTTAAAATTGAAAAAAATATTACATGTTCAACAAGTTTTGAAGATGTAATAAAAAATAGTAAATTTATATTGCATGTTACACCATCTAAATTTACAAGAGAAACATTTAAAAAGTATAAGCAATATGTTGGTAATACACCAATTATAATATGTTCTAAAGGATTTGAAAAAGAAAGTTTAAAAACATTAGACGAAGTAATTTTAGAAGAATTGCCTACAGCAAAAATTGGAGTATTATCTGGACCTAGTCATGCAGAAGAAGTTTGCATTGATATACCAACAGTTTTAGTAATAGCATCTAAACATGAAGAAATTTTAAAAAGTGTGCAAGACACATTTATGTGTGAAAAAATGAGAATATATACATCAAGAGATGTAAAAGGCGTAGAATTAGGAGGAGCTTTAAAAAATATAATTGCATTTTGTGCTGGCGTTGCTTCTGGTATTGGACTAGGTGACAATACATTTGCAGCTTTAGTTACTAGAGGTTTGTCAGAACTTACAAGACTTGGAGTAGAATTAGGTGCACAAAAAGAAACATTATATGGTTTAAGTGGTTTAGGAGACTTAATTGTAACATGTCTTAGTGAACACAGTAGAAATAGAAAAGCTGGTAAATTAATAGGTCAAGGAAAAAGCCTAGAAGAAACCAAAAAAGAAGTTGGAATGGTAATAGAAAGCATAGACAACATTGAAGTAGCATATGAACTTGCAAAATTACATGATGTATATACACCAATTATAGAAACAGTTTATAAAGTAATATATGAAAAATTAGATCCAAATCAAGCAGTAATAGAATTAATGACAAGAGAAAAGAAAAGTGAATAAAAACAATATAATTGAAAATACTAAAAAATGAAAGTTTAAGTTGTATTCACAGAAAGAAATATAAAATAAAATGTGAATTATAACAAGTTTAAATTTGATAGAAAGGAAAGGGATTAAAATGGAATTTTTTGATAAAATAGGAAAAAAAGCTTCTGAAGCATATAAAATAACAGCAGATAAAACTGGAAAAATAGCAAAGGAAACTAAAAATAAATTGAAAATGGGTGAATTAAAATCACAAATAAATGAATTATATGAGCAAATTGGAAAAAAAATATATGAAAAACATGTACAAAATGAAAATATTGATATAAACAAAGATTTAGAAGAAGAATGTACAAAAATAGATGTTATAACAGATGAAATAGACAGTTTGTTAAAAGAATGTTTAGAATTAAAAGATCAAAAACAATGTCCAAAATGTTTTACTAAAATAGATAAAGATGTAAAATTTTGCCCAAATTGTGGAGAAAAACAAGTAGAAGAGCCTGCAAAAGAAGCAGAAGTTATAGAAACAGAAACAGTACAAGAAAATAATTCATCTGAAGATAACGAAACAAAAAACAATGAAACTCAAACTGAAGAAGTTAACAATATAGAATCAGAAGAAAATAATAACAATGAACAAATAAATACAGAACAAGATAAAACATATGCAGAAAATTTAGAAAAAACAGTGGAAGTTGAATCAAAAGCAAATAATGATAATGAATAATAATTATATTTTATTTATATAAGGCTTTTGAATAAAACAAGAAAGGGCTTAAATTAATAATGAAAATCGTAATTCAAAGAGTAAAAAAAGCAAAAGTAGAAGTAAATGAAAATATAGTAGGAAAAATAGAAAAAGGTTTTTTAGTATTATTAGGAGTTAAAGATGGTGATACATTTAAAGAAGCAGATTATTTAGTTAAAAAATTATGTAATCTTAGAGTTTTCTCAGATGAAAATGATAAAATGAACTTAAATATAAAAGATGTAAAAGGAAAATTATTAATTGTTTCACAGTTTACATTATATGCTGATTGTTCAAGTGGAAATAGGCCATCTTTTACAAAAGCTGGAGACCCTAAAACAGCAAATGAATTATATGAATATTTTTGCTCAGAGTGTGAAAATAACGGAATAGAAATTCAAAAAGGTATATTTGGAGAAAATATGCAAGTTTCACTTCTAAATGATGGACCTGTCACAATATTAATAGAAAAAAACAATCAATAAGGAAATCTTTCATATAAATATTTTATAATGTTATCTGCATTTTCTGATGTAATATTAATAAATATGTTTTTGTCAATACAAATCCACATATTAATAAGATATTTATCAGAATTATCAATGAAAATGCCAATAATTTCAGCTAACTCGACAGGGTTAGCGTATTTTTTTTCCCATTTTAAATTATCTTCAATTTCAAGATTTGTATTGTAAAAAATACTTAAAAATCTATTTAATTCACCAGGTTTATTACTATATAAATTCACAGTTGCTTCCATTTAATTTAAATCCCTTCTTTTACTTTATAATTATAAAAACAGCACATATTAATAAAAATAATATCTTAAAATTCGTGTTTGTGTTTGTAGTTCTTTATAATTATTATTAAAAATATAGTAATTTTTATACGTGGAATAATATTCAAAAAAGTTGTTTATAATATAATTGTTATAATATATTTTCGAAAGGAATGAATTTAAACATGAAAAAAGGTAAAGTTTTTTTGTATATATTATTGTTAATTATATTATGTGCCATTATTTATTTTGTTATAAAAAATATTAATCAAAAAGATGAAACATATGTAGATGACAAATATTTATCTGAAGTAAAATATATAGAATCTGAATTGGTAAATATGTTAAATACAATGAACAATATAGAAACAAGAAATTATAGTGTATCTATTAGTAAATTACCTAATACATCAAACCAAACAAATGAAAGCTCGTCTAATAGTGAATCAGATAGTAAAGATGGAGATTCTAAAGAGCAAGATTCAAGTAGTGTAGGAGGGGATTCTAGTAGTGAACAAAGTTTAAATAAAAGTCTAAATGGAGATTCAAGTACTACTTCAGATAATAAAAGTTTTAATATGAAGTCAAACGGAGTACTTGCAAGTAAAAATGATGTTAATTGGGATATTGTAAAAACAGAAGTGGAAAATCTGTATTTATCAATACCAACACTTACAATAGATGTTTATGATAAAAAAGCAAATGAACAAGATATTTTAGCTTTTAATAAAGATTATGATTCTTTAGCAATTACAGTTAAAGATGAAAACAAAGTAGAAACTTTGGCACGGTTTAAGCAAAGTTTATGATTATTTACCTAAATTTATAAATGATAATGAAACATATAAAAATATTATAGAAACAAAATCATATATAATTAAAGCTTATTCAAAATTGGACAAGCAAAACTGGGATGATATTTCAAATGACATGCAAAAAGCAATAGATAGTTATTCTAATTTAATGAAAAATACTAATATTGACACAAATAAACAATATAGTATGAATAAAGCCTATGTTATGATAAATGAACTAAAAAATGCGGTAGATATAAAAGATACCTCGATTTTTCTTATAAAATATAGAAATTTGATGGAAGAAATTAATAATTTTTCCTAAAATAGTTGTAAAATTCGTAAAAAATTGATATACTTTAATAGATTTATTCTATATATTAAAGGAGGAATATAAAATGAATGAAGAAAATCAAGAAAAAGGTGAAGTATTAGAACTAAAAGAAGAAATAAAAGCAGAAAACGAAGGAATACAAATATCAGAAGATGTTGTAGCTGTAATTTCAGGAGTAGCAGTATCAGAAGTACAAGGTGTAGCTGGAATGGCTGGAGGTTTTGCAGGTGGTATATCTGAAGTTTTTAGCGGAAAGAAAAACTTAGCAAAAGGAATAAAAGTAGATATAACAGAAAAAAAAGCAAAAATTGATGTTAATATAATAGTAGAATATGGTTCAAGAATACCAGACGTAGCTTTCGAAATACAAAAGAGAGTAAAAACAGCAGTTGAAAGCATGACAGGTTTAAAAGTAGAAGAAGTTAATGTACATGTACAAGGTGTTGATACAGATATAATAAAAGAAAATAATAAAAACGAAGTAGCAGAACAAGAAGAAAGTAAACCTGAAGAAAACTAATATTTATAAAAACATATATAGGAGGAATAGCAATGAAATTTTTAGAAAAAATCACATTAATTATATATTCAAACATTATGCTAATACTATCTGTAATATTATGCTTATTAGTATTTGGATGGTTAGACATAAGTCTAGTAGGAGATTTAGTAGCAAAAGCAATAGTAGGTGATACAACAGGAAAAGTAATACTTGGTGTAAGCGTTTTATTTATTTTACTTTCAATAAAATGTATATTTTTTGATTCATCATCAAAAGAAGAAGAAAGAGAAAACCAAGGAGTTTTATTAGAGAATCAAAGTGGAAAACTAATGATATCTAAAGAAACATTAGAAAACTTAGTAAATTCAGTTGCACTAAATTTTGAAAGTGCTGAAGAAATAGCAACAAGAGTTGAACTTGACAAAGAAAACAATGTTATAGTTTTTGTTAATTTAACAGTAAGTTCAGAAGCAATTATAAAAGAATTATCAGCAAACCTACAAGAAAAAATAAAAAGCAAAATAAAAACTGCCACAGATTTAGATGTAAAAGAAGTTAATATAACAGTAAAAAAAGTTGCACCTAAAGAACTAGCAAATTAACATTTATGCACAACTATATAGAAAGGAATGGTAAAAATGAATATCAAAGAATTTTGGAACAATTATAAAGGTGCAATAATTGGAATTATAATAGCAATATTAATCTTGGTAACAAGATTACATGACTTTATTTTAGCAGTAGTAGTTTTAGTTTTAGGGGCCTTTATAGGAAACTATGTACAACAAAACAAAGAAGACGTAAAAGCGAAATTAAAAGGCTTTATAGATAAAATGTAAAAAAAGGGGAAGAAAATGAACAGATCAGCTATTAGAGAACAAGCTTTTAAATTAATATATAGTATGCAAATTCAAAAATCTGAAAAGATTGAAGAGCAAATAGATTTATACATAGAATCAAATAATATAACAAATAATGAGGCAAAAGAATACATACAAGATGCAATTTTAGGAATTGAAAAAAACAAAGAAAAAATATTAGAATATATAAATAAAAATTTAAAGGCAGAATGGAAAATAGATAGAATTTCAAAAATAGATTTGTCAATATTAGAACTTGCTATATATGAAATAAAATATAAAGACATACCTTTCAAGGTTGTTATAAATGAAGCTGTTGAGTTAGCTAAAAAATATGGAGAAGAATCTTCAAAAAAATTTGTAAATGGAATTTTGGCGAGTGTCATAAATGAATAAAAATTAGTAGGCGGACTTATAATTTTTTGTCCGCTTTTGTTCGCCTTTAAAAATAAAGTTTCTATATTTAGAGAGGAATGAATAATTATGAAATATGCAGAAATGGCAATGACAGTTTCAGACTTAAATCAATATATAAAAAATAAAATAGCAGATGACGAATTTCTAAATAATATTTTAATTAAAGGAGAAATATCCAATTTTAAAAATCATTATACAGGTCATATGTATTTTACCTTAAAAGATGAAAATTCATTAATAAAATGTATAATGTTTAAATCGTATGCTACAAAATTAAATTTCATGCCAAAAGATGGTATGAAGGTAATAATTATTGGAACTGTTTCTGTTTTTGAAAGAGATGGTGTTTATCAAATATATGTAAAAGTTATGGAGGAAGATGGCCTAGGAGATTTATACACCAAATATCAAGAATTAAAATCGAAACTTGAAAAACAAGGTTTATTTGATCAAGACAAGAAAAAGAAAATACCACTAATGCCAAAAGTAATAGGTGTTTTAACATCTGAAACAGGTTCTGTAATAAGAGATATTATAAATGTTTCTACAAGAAGAAATCCAAATGTATATATAAAAATATTTCCGGTACCAGTACAAGGAGAAGGTGCAAGTGAAAAAATAGCATATGGAATTGATTATATGAACAAAAACAAATTAGCAGATGTGCTTATTTTAGCAAGGGGACGGAGGCTCATTAGAAGACTTATGGCCATTTAATGAAGAAATAGTTGCAAATAGTATATATAATTCTGAAATTCCAATAATATCTGCGGTAGGACATGAAACAGATTTTACAATTGCAGATTTTGTAGCAGATTTAAGAGCACCAACACCATCTGCTGCAGCTGAATTAGCAGTACCAGATATTTATGAAATAAAACATAAAATATCAAGTATGGAAGATAGGTTAAGAAATTCATTAATAAAGAAAATTGAAATAATGAAATTAAGATATGAAAAATGCAAATCAAGTTTTGTATTTAAGGAGCCAACAAGGCGAATAAATGAAAATTATATTATATTAGACAAATATGTAAAACAATTAGAAAATTTAATTAAAACAAAATATGAAAAAGAAAAATCAAGATATACAGAATTAATTGCCAAATTAGATGCATATAGCCCACTGAAAACATTATATAGAGGTTATACAATAACTCAAAAAGATGGTAAAATCTTAAAAAGCAAAAAAGATGTAAAAAAAGATGACATTATAAATATAGAATTTTACGATGGAAATATAAAAGCAAAAGTACAATAATAAAAAAGGAGGAAAATATTTTGAATAAAAATTTTGAAGAACAAATGGAAACTTTAGAAAATATTGTTGCAGAATTAGAAACGGGAAAATTAAGTCTAGACGAATCTGTTTCAAAATTTGAAGAGGGAATAAAAATTTCAAAAGAATGTAACAAAATATTAGAAAATGCTGAAAAGAAAATAACAATATTAGTAAAAAAAGATGAAGACTTTCAAGAAGAAGAATTTAATAACAACTAAAAAATACATATGATTAAATAGGGGGATAAACATGAACGATTTTATGAGTTTTATACAAAACAAATATATATATATACCATTTTTTTTATGGTTTGGAATACAATTATATAAATTATTATACGATTTAGTAACAACTAAAAAGTTTAATTTTAAAAGAATAATGGGAGCAGGAGGAATGCCAAGTTCTCATTCAGCTGTAGTAGCTGGTTTAACAACATTAATAGGAAAATATGAAGGAGTTAGTACACCTATTTTTGCACTTTCTTTTATAGTAGCATTTGTAGTTATGTATGATGCTTGTGGAGTTAGAAGAGCTGCTGGAAAACAAGCAGAATTACTAAACAAATTAGTTGAAACACCAGGTCTTACTGGAATACAAGTATCAGAAAAACTTGTTGAAGTATTAGGTCATACTCCAATTCAAGTTTTTATTGGAGCATTAATAGGAATTGTAGTTCGGAATTCTTTCATAAGAATAAATTGAAAGGAAAAAATAAATATGGAAAAAGAAAAATGGGAAAGAATAATAAAAGCATATTGTAGTGGAGAAGCAATAATCAATATTGCATATAAAGAAGGGTATATGCAAAATCATCTTGCATATAGGATAAAAAGATCTGACAATTGTTACCAATATCTTAAAGAAAGAATAGAAAACATTTGTAATAAATATATAGAGGATACTGGCAATTATGGAGATGGAAATTATCGAAAGGCTATAAGTAGCTATTCTGGTAAATTGAAGCGTGCTTTAAAACAATGTAAAGATGCAACCGAATTAGATGAAACACAAATAGCAAAATTAAAAGCATTTTCGCCACTAGTCATAAAATTAGGAGATTTTAGACAAGTTATAGATTATGCTTATATATTAAGAGTTAATGATGAAGTAAAAAATGCTATACAATTTTTAGAATCTGTACAAAAAGAAAATAAAAAATTAAATAAAACAGAAAAAATAAAATTACAAGAATATTTAAATGAATTACATGGAGTTCAAAATAAACATAAAAAAACTATGTCAAATAGACCAACTAATCCTAAGAATGAAGGAAGATAAAAGAAAGAAGTGATTTAAAGTGACTGATATTGAAATTGCAAAAAATATAAAATTAAAACATATTACTGAAATTGCAAAAGAACTTGAAATAGAAGAAGACGAAATAGAACAATATGGAAAATATAAAGCTAAAATTGAAGAATCAGTATATAAAAAACTAGAAAACAAACCAGACGGAAAAGTAATATTAGTTACAGCAATTACTCCAACACCATTAGGAGAAGGAAAAACTACAATGTCTATTGCAATTGCAGACGGGTTAAGAAAAATTGGAAAAAAATCTATATTAGCTTTGCGTGAACCATCTTTAGGACCTGTTTTTGGAATAAAAGGTGGAGCTACTGGCGGTGGCAGAGCACAAATTGCTCCTATGGAAGACATAAATTTGCACTTTACTGGTGACATTCATGCAATTACATCTGCTAATAATTTATTAGCTAGTTTAATTGATAATCATATATATTTTGGAAACGAATTGCAATTTGAAAAAGTAGTTTGGAAAAGATGTTTAGATTTAAATGACAGACAACTAAGAAAAATTGAAACAGGGCTTTCAAACGAGAAGAAAATAGTACCAAGATATGATAATTTCGAAATAACTGTTGCTTCAGAAATAATGGCAATAGTATGTTTATCTAAAAATATAAAAGAATTAAAAGAGAGACTAGGAAAAATTATAGTAGGTTATAACAAAAAAGAAGAACCAATTTATGCTATGCAATTAAAGGCAGAAGGTGCAATGGCGGTTTTATTAAAAGATGCAATAAAACCTAATTTAGTTCAAACTTTAGAACATACACCAGCAATTGTTCATGGGGGACCATTTGCAAACATAGCTCATGGTTGTAATAGTATAAGAGCAACAAAACTAGGGCTTAAATTATGTGATTATACAATTACAGAAGCTGGATTTGGGGCAGACTTAGGAGCAGAAAAATTTATAGATATAAAATGTAGACAAGCTAATTTATGGCCAAGTTGTGTAGTATTGGTTGCAACAATAAAAGCAATAAAATATAATGGAATAAATAATTTATTTAAACACATTGATAATTTAAAAAATAAATTTAATTTAAATGTAATAGTTGCATTAAATAAATTTGAACAAGATACAGAAACAGAAATAGAAAATTTAAGAAGTATGCTAAAGGAAAAAGATGTTGAATTAAGTGTAGTTGAAAGTTATACAAAAGGTTCTGAAGGTGCAAAAGATATTGCTGAGAAAATAGTTAAAATAACAGAAAATAAACCTAAAAAGATGTCATATATATATAATTTAGAAGATGATATTAAAACAAAAATAGAAAAGGTTGTATTTAACATATATTCAGCAGACAAACTTGAATTTTCTGAAAATGCACTAGAAAAAATAAGAAAAATAGAAAGTTTAAAAATTAAAAATTTGCCAATATGTATTGCAAAAACTCAATATTCTTTTTCAGATGACCCTAAAAACATAGAATGCAAAGATAAATTTACAATTACAATAAAAGACATAGAATTAAAAAATGGAGCAGGCTTTATTGTGGTTTTTGCTGGAAAAATAATGACAATGCCAGGGCTACCTAAGGTTCCATCAGCAGAAAATATAGATATAGACGAAAATGGGAATATTAAAGGTATATTTTAAAATAAGGGAGGAAGAGTTGTTTGAACGATAAAATTATAATAAAAGGTGCAAAAGAACATAATTTAAAAAATATTAATTTAGAAATACCAAGAGATAAATTAGTTGTAATAACAGGTCTTTCAGGTTCTGGAAAATCAAGTTTAGCATTTGACACATTATATGCAGAAGGTCAGAGAAGATATGTAGAAAGT
>CAKPHJ010000002.1 GCA_934157205.1 uncultured Clostridia bacterium | reverse complement strand
CAAATAATGCAAGTAGTGGAAGAGCAACTATAACAAATAATAAATTAGATGGAACATGGTATTTACATGTAAAAGTTACAAATTTAAAAGATAATGCATCAAATACGGTTTCACCGACAGCATATGGAACATTTAAATTTGATAATACTGCACCAACATGTACAATAACAGCAAATCCAAGCACAACACCAACAAATGCAAATTCAATAACATATACATTTAAATTTAGTGAAGATGTACAAAATTTTGACAAAGCAGATATAACTATAACAAATGGTATAGCTAGTACATTTAATAAAAGAAGTGCAAGTGAATATACATTAGTGGTTACATATAGAGCAGATGGAAATCAATCTGTTAGTATAAGTGCAGGAGTTTGTACAGACTTAAATTCAAATGGAAATATAGCTGCAAAAAGTGGAAACATTCTTATAGATAGAACAGCACCAACAAATGTAAAATTAACGGCAAGTCCTAGTGGCTGGACAAATTCTATAATTACATTAACAGGTAGTGCAATAGACAGCGGTAGTGGTATAAGATATTATCAATTTACAAATTCAAGTACAACACCAACATCTGGCTGGAGTGATGTAAATCCTGCTTCAACATCAACAGTAACAAAAACTAAAACAGTTTCATCATCAAGTACATGGTATTTTTGGGTAAAAGATGCAGTTGGAAATACAGCTTGTTCAAGTAGTTTAACAACATCATATGAAACTACAAAACCAATAGTTAGTGCAAGTGTTACAAGTGCAACATCAAGCTCTTCTATAAATATAGTTTTAAAGGCAACAGACTCTGGTGGATCTAATTTAAGTAGTGGCAATTCATATCAATATTATTTATCTAAAAGCTCTACAAGTTTAACAGGAGGAAGTTGGACAACATATACAGCATCAGGCTCTACAATAACAATATCAGAAGGAAGTGATTACTACTTATTTGTAAAACAAGTAAAAGATAATGCAGGAAATATATCAGACACATATGGAGATATAATAACAGTATCTTATACAAAGTACCATCGTTTTGGACCATACAGATATGATAAAACACCACCAAATGCACCAACATTAACAGTAAAAAAATCAAATTCATACGGAACACAATTAGGAACAGTATCATCTGGAAATAGTAGTACAATATGGACAAACACAGAAACAACATATGTTGAATTATCTGCAACAGATAATTCAAATGGTATAGGAATTGATGGATATGCATATTCTAGTTATACCACAGGAAGTAAAACAGCAATTACTGGAAATAATACAACAGTAACAGCAACAACAGCTGGAACAACAAGATATTTCTTTTCAAAAGATAAAGTAGCAAATTATTCATCTTATACAACTTTAACAGCAAAACTAGATAAAACAAATCCAACAGTATCTATAACAAGTGATACAACAATAGCAAGATCTCATACTGCAAGAGTTACAATACAAGACACAGGAGGAAGCAATTTAGCAAATGGAACATATGCAGTAAGTTATAAATGGTCACAATCAACGAGTACACCTTCAAGCTATTCTGGAGATAATTCTGGAACAGTAAATATAACAATAAACAATTCAAATAGTGGAAACGCTGATATTACAAACAATACATTAGATGGAACATGGTATTTACATGTAAAAGTAACAAATTTAAAAGATAATGCAACAAATACGGTTTCACCAACAACATATGGCACATTTAAATTTGACAATACTGCACCAACATGTACAATAACAGCAAATCCAAGTACTACACCAACAAATGTAAATTCAATAACATATACATTTAAGTTTAGTGAAGATGTACAAAATTTTGACAAAACAGATATAACTATAACAAATGGTACAGCTGGTACATTCACCAAAAAAAGTGCAAGAGAATATACATTAGTGGTTACATATAGAGCAGATGGAAATCAATCTGTTAGCATAAGTGCAAATGTTTGTACAGACTTATATTTAAACCCAAATACAGCTGCAAAAAGTGGAAATATTCTTATAGATAGAACAGCACCTACAGTATCAGTTTTAGCAAATGCCTCAACTTCTTCATATAAAACAATAAGTGCAACAATAAAAGCACAAGATACTGGTGGTTCAGATTTAGCTACATCAAATTCTTACCAATATGTTTTATCTACATCATCTACATCATTAAGCTCAACAAGTTGGAGTACATATTCTGCTTCTGGAAGTACAGTAACACTTGGTACAGGATTAAATGGAACATATTATTTATTTGTTAAAAATGTAAAAGATAAAGCAGGAAATACATCTTCATCAGCTGGTACATCAGTTACTATAAATGGGACAACATACCAAAGATTTGGACCATATGTTTTTGATAATAAAGCACCAGAAATAAATTATAAATATGTAAAAACAAACAATCCGAATATAAATGTAACAGATAAAACAGTTGCAATCACATTTACTGTAACAGATGAACATTTAAGTACATGCAATTTATCTGCAGATAATATAAGATTTACAATAGCTGGATATCAAGATTATACGACACATATAAAAAAGAGTTTATCAACAGCTACATCAGTAACAAATGGAAAACAATATACATTAACATTATCAGGATTTGATGAAGGTGATGGTAAATTATATAGTGGAACATTAACACTAACATTTAGTGCAGGCTTTGCAAAAGATGTTGCCGGTAATTCAAATGCTGCAAAAACTATAACAGTAACATATGACACTGGTGAAGAAGTACCAATAGATGTTGTAAGTCCAGTATGGCAAATTACTGATATTACTAAAAATATAGGTAATAAAAGCTTATCATTTAAATTGGTAGGTGTAGACAAATATTTAAGTTCAAGTTCATTAACAAATGCTGGTTTAAGTTTATATGTAAATAATACAAAACAAACTAATGCTAAATTTACAATTGGAACACCAACAAAAGGAACAGAAACAATAACATATCAAGTAACAATAACAAATGTAGGAAGTATATATGGCGAAGGTTTTGTAAGAGTAAATGCAAATACCTTAACAGATATAACAGGAAACAAGAATAAACAAACAGATTTAAATTTAAGCACTATAGATTTTGTAGAGCCAACAATAACAGTTAGTACAACATCTTGCTCTGCGAGTAAAAGTGTAAATTTAACTATAACTGCAAAAGATACAGGAACAGGTTTAGCTAGTTCAAATAGTTATCAATATTATTTATCTACAAGTAGCACAAATACAGTGGGTGGTTCTTGGAAAACTTATACAAGTGGTTCACAAGTTACACTTGGTGCTGGACTAACAGGAAAATATTATTTATATGTAAAACAGGTAAAAGATAATGTTGGTAATAGTTCATTAACATCTGGAACTATAGTAACTGTGGATAATAATATAAAAGCTCACAAATTTGGAGAATATGTATTTGACAATAGTGAACCAACAATAAGTGTTTCACCAGAAAATGCAATAGTTTGCAAAAATAAAAATGTAACAATAACTGTAGAAGATGTAGGTGAAGCAGGACTTTCAAGTTCAAATAGTTATCAATATTATTTGTCTACAAGTTCTACAAGTTTAACAGGAGGAAGTTGGCAAAACTATACAAATGGAACAGCATTTAATATTGGTTCAGGTCTAACAGGAACATATTATTTATTTGTAAAACAAGCACAAGATGCATTAGGAAATACTACAAGTACTGGAGGAACAATAACAACAATAAGTAATGTAAAATATCATAGATATGGAACATATGTATTTGATAATAGTGAACCAATAATAACAGTAAGCCCAACATCTACTACAGTATGTAAAAATACTAATATAACAATTACAGTAAAAGAAGTAGGAACAGCAGGACTTTCAAGTTTAAATAGTTATCAATACTATTTATCTACAAGTTCTACAAGTTTAACAGGAGGAAATTGGCAAAACTATACAAATGGAACATCATTTAATGCTGGTTCAACTTTAACAGGAACATATTATTTATTCATAAAACAGGTAAAAGATACACTAGACAATACAAGTAGTACAAGTGGAACTATAACAACAGTAAATAATGTAAAATATCATAGATATGGAACATATATTTTTGATAATACAAAACCAACAAATGTAACTATATCTGCTAATCCAAGTGGTTGGACAAATGGCACAATTACATTAACAGGTAGTGGTATAGATACAACAAGTGGTATAAAATATTTTAAATTTACAAATTCAAATACAGAACCAACTAGTGGATGGACAGAAATAACACCTACAACACAAACAATTACTAAAACACAAACTGTAAGTGAATCTAATATATGGTATTTTTGGGTAAAAGATGCTGTAGGAAATACACAATGTTCTAGTTCTGTAAACACATATTATGAAACAGTAAAACCAGTTATTAATGTAGATGTTGCAAGCAAATCATCTAATGCATCTATAAGTATAGTATTAAAAACAAGTGATACTGGTGGTTCAGGACTTTCAAGTTCAAATAGCTATCAATATTATTTATCTACAAGTTCTACAAGTTTAAGTGGAGGTACATGGAAAAACTATACAACAACTGGAACAACAATAACAGTTGCTGAAGAAGGCTATGATTACTATTTATTTGTAAAACAAGTAAAAGATAATGCAGGAAATATTTCAACAACTGAAGGTACAACAACTACTATAAATTCAACAAATTATCAAAGATTTGGACCATACAGATATGATAAAACAGCTCCAAATGCTCCAAACTTAACAGTAAACAAAACAAATAATTTTGGAACACAATTAGGAACAGTTTCATCAGGACAAAGCAAAACAATTTGGACAAATACTGAAAGCACATATATAAGTTTATCTGGTACTGATAATGCAAATGGTATAGGTGTTGGAGGATATGCATATTCAACATCACAAACAGAAACAAAAACAGATTTACAGAGTAATAATTTAACAATAACAGCAACAACAGCAGGCACAACTAGATACTTATACACAAAGGATAAAGTAGGAAATTATTCTACAGCAACAACTTTAACAATGAAGTTAGACAAAGAAGTTCCAACAATAGAAGTATCAAGTAATTTAGAACTTTCAAGAAAGCATACTGCAACAGTAAAAATTTCTGACACAGGTGGAAGTAATTTGGTAAATGGAATATATACAATAAATTATAAATGGACACAATCAACTGAAGAACCTTCAAGTTATACAGGAGACAATTCTGGAACAGCACAAATAACTATATCTAATAATGCAGAAAGTGGTACAACAACTATTACAAAAGATACAATAGATGGAACATGGTATTTACATGTAAAAGTAACAAACTTAAAAGATAATGCAACAAATACAGTTTCAAAAGCAGCATATGGTACATTTGCTTTTGATAATACACCACCAAAATGTACAATAACAGCAAATCCAAGTAAAACACCAACAAATGTGGATATAATAACGTATACATTTACATTTAGTGAGGATGTTAAAGATTTCGAAAAAACAGACATAATAGTAACAAATGGTATAGCTGGTACATTTACTAAAAAAAGTGCAAGTGTTTATACATTAGAAGTCACACATAGTAAAGATGGTGATCAATATTTAACACTAAATGCAGGTGTATGTACTGATTTACGTGGAAATGAAAACTTGGCAGCAAGTAGTGGCAAAATTTATAAAGATAAAACATTACCAAAAATAATAGTTACAGCAAATCCAACAACAACTTCTTATAAAACATTAATTGCAAATATAAAAGCAGAAGATAATGAGTCAGGATTAGATAGCACTGTAAATTCTTATCAATATGTTTTGTCTACATCAGACACATTATTAAGTTCAACAGATTGGACTAACTATACATCTACAGGTGAAAATGTAACACTTGGTACAGGACTAAATGGAACATATTATTTATTTATAAAAGAAGTAAAAGACAAAGCTGGAAATACTTCAAACTCGAATGGTACAACAGTTACTATAAATGGAACAGAATACCAAAGATTTGGACCATATGTTTTTGATAATAAAGCACCAGAAATAAATTATAAATATGTAAAAACAAACAACCCAAATATAAATGTAACAGATAAAACAGTTGCAGTTACATTTACTGTAACAGATGAGCATTTTAAAGTTTCTAATTTAACAGTAGATAAAATAGACTTTAAAATAGCAGGATATTCAAGTTCAGAAACACATATTAAAAAGAGCTTATCAGATGCAGTAAGCATAGAAAATGGAAAACAATATACATTAACATTGTCAGGATTTGACGAAGGAGATGGATATTTATATAGTGGAACATTATCACTTATATTCCCAAAGGGATTTGCAGAAGATATAGCTGGAAATGTAAATGCAAGTAAAACTATGACTATTACTTATGACACGGGTGAAGAAATACCAATAGATGTTGTAAGTCCTATATGGCAAATTGCAGAAGTTTCAAAAGATTTAAATAACAAATCTATATCATTTAAAATTGTAGGAAGTGATAAATATTTAAATGCAACATCAAATTCAAATGTAAGTTCACTTACTACATCAAGTTTAAGTTTATATGTAAATAATACAAAACAAACTAATGCTAAATTTACAATTGGAACACCAACAAAAGGAACAGAAACAATAACATATCAAGTTACAATAACAAATGTAGGAAGCATTACTGGTGAAGGTTTTGTAAGAGTTGCGGCAAATACTTTAACAGATACAACAGGAAATAAAAATAAACAAACAGACTTAAATGTACAAACTATAGACTTTATTGAACCAACAATAACAGTATCACCAGAATCAACAACAGTATGCAAAAATACAAATGTAACAATAATTACAAATGATATTGGAACAGGATTATCTAGTTCAAATACTTATAAATATTATTTATCTACAAGTAGTACAAGTTTAACTGGTGGAAGTGAAGTAAACTACACAAGTGGAACAGCATTTAATATAGGTTCAGGCCTAACCGGAACATATTATTTATTTGTAAAACAAATTCAAGATAATGTAGGAAATAATAGTATACAAGATGGAACAGTTGTAACAATAAACAATGCAAAATGGCATAGATATGGACCATATGAATTTGATAATAGTGAACCAACAATAACAGTATCACCAGAAAGTACATTAGTATGTAAAAATAAAGATATAAAAATAACAGTAGCAGAAGTAGGAACAGCAGGACTTTCAAATAGCAATAAATATCAATATTATTTATCTACAAGTAGTACAAGTTTAACAGGTGGAAGTGAAGTAAATTATACAAGTGGAACATCATTTAATATAGGTTCAAACTTAACAGGAACATATTACTTATTTGTAAAACAAGTTCAAGATACATTAGGAAATGCAAGTACTACAGGAGGAACTATTGTAACAATAAATAATGAAAAATGGCATAGATATGGAGCATATATATTTGATAATAGTGCACCAACAATAACAGTATCACCAGAAAATGTTACAGTATGTAAAAATAAAAATGTAACAATTACAGTAGCAGATGTTGGACCAGCAGGACTTCTAACTACAAATAGTTATCAATATTATTTATCTACAAGTTCTACAAGTTTAGTAGGAGGAAGTTGGAAAAATTACACAAGTGGAACAGCATTTAACCTAGGGTCAGGCTTAACAGGAACATATTACTTATTTGTAAAAGAAATTAAAGATACAGTTTTAAATGAATCAAGCAATTCTACAACTGTTAATTTAAACAATATAAATTGTAGAAGATATGGAACATATGTATTTGATAATACCCCACCTCAAATCACCTACAAATATGCAAATACAGTAATTGATCATGAAAAGAAACAAGTTACTATAATTTGGACAGTAACAGATACTCATTATGAAAGTCAATCATTAATACAAGGAAGCACTATAAATTGGTCAAAAATGACAATAAAAATTGATGGAGTTCAACCAGATTGGACAAAAGCAGAAAGAAGTTTAACTAAAGAAGATATTCAAAATGGAGTAAAATACACATTAGTAGTAAGCAACTTAGATCAAGGAAAAGGAACAGATTATTCTGGTTATGTAACAGTAGCACTAAATTCTGATATTGTTTTAGATAAAGCTGGAAATGGAAATGTTGCTAAAACTATAACAGTAGGAGTAGATGAACCAACAGGAAATAATAAAACAGAACAAGTAGTAGATGTTGTTGATCCTGTTTGGAACGCTAAAAACATACTAAAATCTAATAAAAAATTAACTGTAGATTTAGAAGGAACTGATAAATACTTTAAATCTGGAAGTTTAACAACAGATAAAATAAAAGTTTTTGTAGATGGAGAAGATGTAACAAGTAAAGTAAATAAAAAACTTGGAAATGGTACAGAAATAACAAACAATGGAATAAAATATGGAATAAACTATAATTTAGAAATAACAGGATTCGAACAAAATGATATAATATCTGGAAGAAATTATTTAGATTATAGTGGTAATGTAAAACTTGTTATAGATTCAGGAACATTATTAGATAATTATACAAATACAAATAAGAAAACAACATTAGATATGGGCACAGTAGATTTTATAAAACCTAGAATTTATAAAATAGAATCTTCAAAATCACAAGAAAATAAAACAGCTACATTAGTATTTAGAGCAGTAGACAAGTATTTTGATTCTGAAAATATTACAGAAGAAAAAATAAAAGTTTACATAGATGGAGAAGAAACAAATACTGTTGGAAAAACATTAACAAAAGAACCTTTATATGAAATAAGAAATAATGAACAAGTTCAATATGGTGAAAAATACACATTAGTATTATCTAACTTTAAAGACCCTAGAACTCAAATAGATTATGACAGAGAATATACAAATTGGAGTGGTAGAATTACAGTAAAAATACAAGATGGTACAGTTATAGATAAATCTGGAAATATAAACTCTGGGGAAGAACTTAATATAGACTAAAAAAGAGCTGAGAAGCTCTTTTTTGCGTTCTAATTTGTTCTTTTTAAAAATATATATTCATAAAATTAACTAAAGTGTTTAAAAAATTAAGATTTAAGATTGGAAAGGAATGATTTTATGAAAAATAAAGCAAAAATATGGATTGCAATAGCTATTACAGCAATAATATTTTTTTTAAGTGTAATATTAATAAATAATACAGATTGTAATGTAATAAAAACTAATGCAAATGCAGTAAGCAATAAAAAAATAGGTTGGGGAATAAAAAGAAGCAACACTCATGAACAACCAGACGTAGGTAGTTATAATAGGCAAGTATTAGAAGAAAATGGAGGAATTTGTTTAGGTAGTAATGAAAATAAGTATATATATTTAACATTTGATGAAGGATATGAAGCGGGATATACAGAATCTATTTTAAATACATTAAAAGATAATGATGTTAAAGCTATATTTTTCTTAACAGCACACTATGTAAATACAAATCCAGATTTAGTAAAAAGAATGATAGATGAGGGACATATTATAGGTAACCATACAGTAAACCATAAAAGTATGCCAGATTTATCAGATGAAGAAATTAATAAAGAAGTAATGGAATTACATCAAGTTTTATATGATAAATTTGGGTACGAAATGAAATTTCTAAGACCACCTATGGGTGAATTTAGTGAAAGAACTTTAAAATATACAAGTTCACTAGGATATAAAACAGTAATGTGGTCTTTTGCTTATCAAGATTGGAATGAAAATAAACAACCAGATGAATCATCTAGTAAAGAAAAAATTATAAAAAATTTTCATAATGGTGAAATAATGTTATTACATGGTAATTCAAAAACAAACACAAATATATTAGATGCAATAATAAAAGAGGCAAAAAATGAAGGATATGAGTTTAAATTACTATAATTAGTAATAACAAATTTTTAGGGAGGATTTTTGTGAAAAATAAGAAGTATAGTAAATTTGATAAAATTTTAGAATTACCACAAGAAGTTTGTTCAAATATTCCTAAAGTTACAATTGTTGGATTTAATGAAATGATTATTGAAAATTATAAAGGAATATTGGAATATGAGGAATTTTTTGTGAAAATAGGAACTCATATTGGTATTATAAATGTAAATGGATATAATTTAAATTTAGAAAATATGACAGATGATGACATAAAAATTACAGGAAAAATAGAAAGCTTTGATATTGAAAGAGCAATTGATGAGTAAAATAAGATGTAAATTTCAACAGTAGGTTTATAGGTAAATCCTTTATTTAAAAATCTAAATATATTATACAAGGAGTGTATGGTATATTTTAATATCATACAATAATAAGATGATAATTAAAATTTTATTGAGTTACATATTAGGGTATGTTACAGTGAAAATAGAGGGATATTATATAGAAAGATTTATTAATATATGTAAAAATAGTGGAATAGTAATTTGGAAATTGAAAAGAAATGGAGAAATTTTTTTAATATTTAGATGTAGTGTTAAAGACTTTAAAAAAGTTTGTAGTATAGCTAAAAAGGTAAAGTGCAAAGTAAAAATAGAAAACAAAAGAGGATTACCTTTTTTTGTGAATAAACATAAAAAAAGAAAAATATTTATTTTTTTATTGTGTATTATATGCTTTTTTATATTACTTTCTTCAAATTTTGTTTGGAATGTAGAAGTAAAAGATGAAAATGAAAAAGAAAATAATAATGCAAAAATTGAGGAAATAAAAAAAGAGCTAGAACAAGAAGGATTAAAAAGTGGAGTATTAAAAAGTAAAATAAATACAAAAGATATTATTAATAAAATACGATTACAAAGAAATGATATTGCTTGGATGGGAATTGAACTTAAGGGAACAAATGCAATAGTTAAAATTGTAAGTGCAGAAATAAAACCAGAAATTATAGATGAAAATGAATATTGTAATATTGTTTCAGATAAAGCAGGTGTAATAACAAAAATAAATAGTCAAACTGGAACTTCAAATGTAAAAGTAGGAGATACTGTAAATGTAGGAGATATTTTAATAAATGGCTGGATGGAAGGAAAATATACAGGTATAAGATATGTACATGCAAAAGGCAATATTGAAGCACGAGTTTGGTATACAAAAAACAAAAAAATCATGTATAAAAATATAAAAAGAAAAGAAACAGGGAACAGCGAAAATAAGTATTCTTTAAAAGTAAATAATTTTAAAATAAATTTTAATAAAAGGGTTTCAAAATTTAAAATTTATGATACAATAGAGGAAGAAAAAAGGTTTAAAATATTTTCAGATTTTTACTTGCCAATTTCACTAGAAAAAGCAACCTATAAAGAAATAGAAGAAGTAGAAGAAAATTACAATGCAGAACAAGCAAAAAACATAGGAGCTCAAGAATTAGAAGAAGAGCTAAAAAAAGAAATTGGAGAAAAATCTATAATTAATAAAAATATTAATACTTACGAAAAAGAAGATGGAATAGACATCTATATTACATATGAAGTATTAGAAAATATAGGGACTAATGAAAAAATTGTATTTTGAAGGGATGATTAAAATATGGTAGAAGAAAGAAGTCTTAGAATAACAGGAACAAATACAACATTTTTTGATAAAATATCAAAAACATTAACAAAAATTATGATACCTACAAAAATAGGGATCAATGGAATGTTAATATCAATAAAAAGAAATAGTCTTTTAAAGGCATATGAAGCATATAAATCAGAAAACAACAAAAATTATAACCAAGATGAACTAGAAAAAAAATATGATTTAGCATATGAAACCTACTTAGAATCATTAGACAAATATGTAATGGATTCTATATATAAAAAAGTAAAAAACAATACTGCATCAGAATTTGAAAAAAATGCACTATCAAAATATTATGAAGTAACAAGTTTAAAAGAAAATGAATACATAGAATACAAATACAGAAAACAAAAATACTTAATAGACCTAGACTATGAAGGAATAAAAGTAAACGGAAAAGAAAAACTAATAGAAAGATATAATAAATTTTATATATCAAAAATGGACACATTATACAAATCAATTTTAAAAAACTATTCAATAAAAGTAGCAGACACAACAAATGCATATGACTCTACTAAAGATTGGATTTATACTAAAATTTTTTACACATTAGAAGATTATATAGAAAACATATTATCTTTAAAACTAGAATTAAATTATGACGAAAGTCTTAAAAAAATAGTATCAGAATATGAAAAATATGAAGCATATACAGTTGGAAAACTAGACACAAGAGACACAATAGAAAAAAATATGATTTTATTAGGAATAAGCAGAAAACTATTTACACATAGTTTACCATTAATTGTAGCAGAACAATGTTATGAAAAATTATTAAAAGATGCAAGAATACTAGTACAAGACACAAAAATAGCAGTAAAAAGAGAAAAAGCATATTCAATGCTTATGAGTTTAATTGAAGATTACAATGTAAAATTGTTATCAACTAAAGTATATTGGGAAACAGCAAAACAAAGAGACAAATACAAAAAATTCTGGAACAAATATAAAGAAATATCTAAAATGAAAGAAGTAGACTTTATAGAATACACAAAACAAAAGGAAATTTTATTTATAAAAAATGATATGAAACAACTAAAAAATCAAAAAACAGATTACTCAAGAATAATAAAATATTATAAAAGAAAATTAGCTGATTATGGAGTTTTAAAACAAGTAAAAAATTCATATAAATCAGAAGGAAAATACATAAAAATTAAGGAAGTAGCATAATATGTTTTATGAAATAATTTATGAAGATATAGAAAAAAATGAAGAATATGAAAATACAATAAAAAGAGTTATAACACAGTGTTACAAAGAAGAACATATGGAAAACTCTAATTTATGTATAACAATAACTTTAACAACACCTGAAAACATTCGTAAAATAAATAATGAATACAGAGGAATAGACAAAGAAACAGATGTATTGTCTTTTCCTATGTTTGAAAAAGAAGAACTTGAAAACAAAATAAAAGAAAAAGACTTTAAACATGAAGACATTTTAGGAGACATTATAATATCAATAAAAAGAGTAGAAGAACAAGCAAAAGAATATGGTCATAGTTTCGAAAGAGAATTAAGCTATATGGTTGTACATGGTTTTTACCATTTAATGGGCTATGATCATATAAAAGAAGAAGACAAAATTATAATGAGACCAAAAGAAGAAAATGTTTTACAAAAGCTAAAAATTGAAAGATAACCAATTTTATGGAGGTTTTATGGCAAGATACAAAGAAAAAGAAAAAAACAATGGTACAAAAATATTAATATTTATTTTAATATTGATAATTATCTTATCTGGAGTAGGACTTGCATATAAAATAAAAAAAGATAAACAAAATGTTGAACAAACAATAGGAGATACAACAGATAATGAAGAAATAATACAAGAAAGCAATGATAATGAAATAAACATATTTAAAGGAAATGCAAGACCATTTGCTGTTATGATAGATAATCATAGTGAAGCATGGCCACAAGCAGGATTACAAAAAGCCTATATGGTATATGAAATAGTTGTAGAAGGCGGAGAAACAAGATTAATGGCTTTATTTAAAAATGCTGAACTAGAAAAAATAGGACCTGTAAGAAGTGCAAGACACTATTTTATTGATTATGCAATGGAAAATGATGCAATTTATACACATTTTGGCCAAAGTCCACAAGCTCAAAGTGACATAAAAAAATATAGCATAAATGATATAAATGGCATATCTGAAGATGGTACAACATTTTGGAGAGTTAAAGATAAAACACAGCCACATAATGCTGTAACAAGTTCAAAAAAATTATTAAATTCAGCAAAAAGTAAAAAATATAAAATCACATCAAATAAAAAAAGTGTTTTAAATTATGTAACAACAGAAGTAAATCTTGAAGAAGGAGAAATAGCAAATACAGTTACTATACCACATTCAACACTTCAAACAGTAAAATATGTATATAATCAAGAAGAAAAAGTATACGAAAGATATGCAAGAAACAAAATACAACAAGATTGGGATACAAAAAATACAATAACAACAAAAAATATAATAATAGAGTTTTGCGACAATTATACATTAAATGACAGTGAAAACAAAGGAAGGCAAGGGCTAAAAAATATTGGAACATTTGATGGATATTATATTACAAATGGAAAAGCAATAAAAATTCAATGTATAAAAAATAGCAGAGAAGAGCAAACAATATATAAAGATTTAAATGGAAAAGAAATAAATGTGAACGATGGAAATACATTTGTACACATATGTCCTACAAATGCAAAAGTTACATTTTAAGAAAGAAGGAATTTATAAAAATGAATATTTATGATACAGCAAATAGATTAGCACAAGAAATAAAACAATCAGAAGAATATGTTAATTTTAAAATGGCAAAACAAGCAATAAATTTAAATTTAGAATTGAAGAAAAAAATAACTACATTTGAACAAAAACGTTATGAAGTACAACTTATAACAATGCAAACAGGAAAACAAGATGAAGAAAAATATAAAGAAATTCAAGAACTTTATGCAGAACTAATAGAAATAGACGAAGCAAAAAAATATTTTGAAGCAGAAACAAAATTCAATATAATTGTAGCAGATATTAATAAAATAATAGGAGAAGCAATAAGAGACGTTATGCAGTAAAATAAAAGGGGATAAAAATATGGATTTTGCAATTATTATAATAATATCATTAATATTTTTAGTAATATTAAAAATTATATTTGGATATAAAATAAAAAAATTAAAAGAAATTGGAAAAGATGAAAAGCTAGACGAAATATCAAAAAAATATCCAAGTAATTTAGAATTATGCAAAAGCTATTTAAAAAAACTAAACAATGAAAATGTAAAAATAGAAGAAAATAATGAAGCACAAGCAAGCTTGTATATTGCTATATCTAACAAAATTGTAATAGCAAATATACAAAATACATATACGAGAATTCAAACTATAGCACATGAATGTTTGCATTCAATACAAGACAAAAAAATTTTAATGTTTAACTTCATATTTTCAAATATATATATAATATATTATATTACAATATGTATATTAGCAATGTTTAAAATGCTTAATAACAAATCTATTTACTTAAATATTTTGTTTTTATTAAGTATGGTATATTATCTAGTTAGAGTTTACCTAGAAAATGACGCTATGATTAAAGCGAGATTTTTAGCAAAAGAATATATGGAAGAAGCAAAAATATCTTCAAAAGAAGAAATTCAAGAATTAGTAGCAGGTTTTGATAAAATAAATAATATGGGAATAAAATGCATAAATTATAACTTCTTTTTAGGTGCAATAATAAAAATAATAATATATTGTTTAATATGTTTAATATAGTCACAATTTGCAGCTAATTATATATGTTTTAAATAATGTAAAATTAAAATTTATATTATTTAAAACATATAATTTATATAGCTGTAAAATTGTGACTTAATCCAAGAAAACTTTCAATTTATATTTAATTGAGGTTTTCTTATTTGTTTTGTTCATTTTTTGAATCTAATAAAATATTTAATATTTTTGGATAAATAAGTGTTGCATTTTGTTTCCAATTTTCAACAATTTTTTTTGCTCTTTCTCTAGAACCAGCTGTAGTCTTAACTTCAAAAATTGTTTCGTTATTTTCAACAATTTTGCATTTAATTGTATAATCATTTTCATTTTTTGGTATAAATTCAGCAATTACAGAGGAAGCGTCTTCAATTGCTAGAAATTCTTTTTTAAATAGGTGGTCTGCTTTTAATTTCATAATTCCTGGTAAAACATCTTTAGTAAGGAGGTATGCATTTTTTCCTTCTGTTGTAATTTTTATAACTTGTTCTTCTTCTTTAGTATAAGTACCTACTAGCTTTGAGTCTATTAAATCTGTTAATATTTGTTTAAATATAAAATAATTAATGTTGTTTATTGATGTAATTATTTTAAATAAATCGTCTTGTTTAATGTCATTGTTTATAAGTTCTAAAATATATAATATTAAGACTTTATTTTCAGCTAAGGCAGGTGCATTATTTGAATTTGAACTCATATTTTTTACTCCTTTTTTTATTAATTATATATTAATATAGCATTTTTTTGTAATAATTACAAGATATTATGGTAAATTCATTTTTATAAAAATTATATATCAATGTTTTTATATTATATATATTAATTAATCTAACTTGCAAAAATATATTTTAGGTATTATAATATTTGTATTGTAAAACATAAA
The DNA here is from genome assembly GCA_934157205.1 of uncultured Clostridia bacterium. GTDB lineage: Bacteria > Bacillota > Clostridia > TANB77 > CAG-508 > CAG-269. The sequence continues at coordinate 69,444 of CAKPHJ010000002.1, read as the reverse complement.
GGAGGAAATAATATGAAAAAAGGTAAAGTAGTACTAGTAGGTACAGGTTTTGTAGGAATGAGCATGGCTTATTCAATGTTAAACAGAGGTGGAATTGGAGAGCTTGTTTTAATAGATATAGATAAAGATAAAACAATAGGAGAAGAAATGGATTTAGCACATGGATTACCATATGCACCACAAAAAATGATAATAAAAGCAGGAGATTATTCAGATTGTAAAGATGCTGAAGTTGTTGTTATAACAGCTGGTATAGCACAAAAACCAGGTCAAACAAGATTAGAACTTGCAGAAGTAAATGCTAAAATTATGAAACAAATTACACAAAGTATAATGGAAAGTGGATTTAATGGAGTTATTGTTGTTGCAAGCAATCCAGTAGATATAATGGCATATGTAGTTTGGAAAGTATCAGGATTACCAAAAAATAAAGTTATAGGTTCAGGAACAGTATTAGATACAGCAAGACTTCGTTATTTAATGGCTGACTATTTAAAAGTATCAAGTAAAAACATACATGCATACATTATGGGAGAACATGGAGATTCTTCATTTGTACCATGGGATCATGCTTATGTAGGTTGTAAAAGAGTAAAAGACATAATGAAAGATAATAAGCACCCAATGGAAGATTTGAAAAAAATTCATCAAGGTGTTGTAAATGCAGCATATGAAATTATAGAAAAAAAGAAAGCAACATATTATGGAATAGGTATGGCTTTAAACAGATTAGTTAGAGCAATTATTGATAACGAAAACTCAATACTAACAGTTTCTACATATTTAGAAAATCAATACGGACAAAATGACATTTTCATAGGTGTTCCAGCTATTATAAACAAAAATGGAGTAAGAGAACTTTTAGAACTTGAACTAAATGATTATGAACAAGAAAAATTAGACACTAGTTGTAAATTAATAAAAGAAATGAGAGAAAATTCAATAGATAATATAATTATGTAATTACTATTCATAAGATTAATAAACAATACAATATATTATTAATTTTTTATAATACATAATAATTTAGCTATGAATTATAACTAATAAAACGTTAATAGTAAAAATAATTATAAAAAATAATGTAATTTTTAAAAATATATGATAAAATAGCAGGGATTAAAATATAATTTAAGGAGAGTGGAAAAATTGTCAAATCCAAAATATAAAAGGGTATTATTAAAACTAAGTGGAGAGGCTTTAGCTGGAAGACAAAAAAATGGTGTAGATGTTGAAACAGTAGGAGCTATATGTGACAAAGTAAAAGAAATTTCAGAAATGGGAGTTGAAGTTGCAATTGTAGTTGGTGGCGGAAATTTTTGGAGAGGTAGAAATGGTCACCAAATGGAAAGAACAACTGCAGATTACATGGGAATGCTTGCAACAGCAATGAATGGACTTGCACTTCAAGATGCATTGGAAGCAAGAGGTGTATATTCTAGAGTACAAACAGCAATTGAAATGAGAGAAATTGCTGAACCATTTATTCAAAGAAAAGCTGAAAAACATTTAACAAGAGGTAGAGTAGTAATATTTGCTTGTGGTACAGGACACCCTTATTTTACAACAGATACAGCAGCAGTACTTAGAGCTACAGAAATAAAAGCTGAGATAATATTACTTGGAAAATCAATAGATGCAGTATATTCTGCAGATCCTAAAATTGATCCAACTGCTAAAAAATATGAACATATTTCATATATGGAAGTTTTAGAAAAAGATTTAAAAGTAATGGATTCAACAGCAACTGCAATGTGCAGAGATAATAATATTCCTTTATTAGTATTTGGAATTGATGATCCAGAAAATATAGTAAGAGCCGTTAAAGGTGAAAAAATAGGAACTTTAGTAAATTAATAAAAGGAGAGAATAGATATATGGATTACGCAAATATAAAAGAAAAAATGGAAAAAACAATAAGTGTTTTTGAAGAAAAATTATCAGAAATAAGAGCAGGTAGAGCAAATCCTGCAATATTAAATAAAGTAAAAATAGACTATTATGGAACACCAACACCAATAAATCAAGTTGCTGGAATATCAGTTCCAGAAGCAAGACTAATAGTAATTCAACCATGGGATATTAGTGTTTTAAAAGAAATTGAAAAGGCAATATTAGCTTCAGACATAGGAATTAATCCAAATAATGACGGAAAAGTTATAAGATTATCTTTCCCAGAATTAACAGAAGAAAGAAGAAAAGAAATAGTAAAAGATATACGCAAAATGACAGAAGAAACAAGAATTGCAGTAAGAAGTGTTAGAAGAGAAGGTATAGATATTGCTAAATCTGAACAAAAAGAAGGAAATATAACTGAAGATGAACTAAAACATGAAGAAGATGAAATTCAAAAAATAACTGATAAATATATAGAAAAAGTAGATGATATACTAGCAAAAAAAGAAAAAGAAATAATGTCTGTTTAAATTATAGGGGGAATTGTATATGGAATTTAAAGAGCAGCTAAAAAAATACCAAGAATTAACAAATAAAGAACTAGAAAAATATTTAAGAAAAAATAAATGCCCAGAAGAAATATTAAATTCTTCAATGGAATACAGTTTAATGGCTGGTGGAAAAAGATTAAGACCAATTCTAGTACTTGTAACATATGAAATATTCCAACAAAACATAGAAAAATGTATGCCATATGCAATTGCCTTAGAAATGATACACAATTTTTCATTAATTCATGATGATTTACCAGCTATAGATAATGACGATTTTAGACATGGAAAATTAACAAATCATAAAAAATTTAATGAAGCAACAGCCATACTTGCTGGAGATGCATTACTAAATAATGCATATATTGTAATTTCAAATGATTTAGAAAAATCAGAAGCAAATGATTTATCAAATAAAATAAAGGTTTTTGGAGAGTTTGCTACAGCAGTAGATAGAATGATTGCTGGAGAATATATAGATACAGAATTTGAAGGAAAAACAATAACAAACGATGATTTAGAATATATGCACAAAAATAAAACAGGAGCATTATTAAAACTTGCTATTAGAATGGGTGCAATACTTGCAAATTGTAAAAATGAAGATTTAGAAAAATTAACAACATATTCAGAAAAAATTGGATTGGCATTTCAAATAAAAGATGATATTTTATCTGAAGAAGGTGATGAAAAAATTTTAGGCAAACCTGTTGGAAATGACAAAGAAATGGGAAAATGCACATATGTATCTAAATATGGTTTAAATGGAGCAAAAGAAATCTTACATAAAATCACCCAAGAAGCTATAAAACAAGTAGAATGCTATGGTAAAAAAGGAGAGTTTTTAATAGAGCTAGCTAAATATATAGAATGTAGGCAAAAGTAAAGTTGCTAAAGGAGTAGATGTAATGAATTTTGAAAAAAATAGTATGCCAAAACATATTGCAATAATAATGGATGGAAATAGAAGGTGGGCTAAAAGCAAAGGAATGCCTGCTAATTATGGACATAAAGAAGGTGCTAAAACCTTAGAAAAAATAGTTAGATATTGTAATAAAATTGGATTAGAATATATAACAGTATATGCATTTTCAACAGAAAATTGGAAAAGAGCAGAAGATGAAGTAAAAGCATTGATGCTATTACTTCAAAATTATTTAGATGTTTATAGTAAAAGAGCAAATACTGAAAACATAAAAGTTAAAATACTTGGAGATATAACAGTTTTATCAAAAGGTATGCAAGATAGTATAAAAAAATGTATGGAGAGAACTAAAAATAACACAGGTGTAACATTTAATATTGCATTAAATTATGGTGGTAGAGATGAAATTGTAAAAGCAATACAAGAAATTGCAAAAAAAGTTTCAAACAATGAAATAAAACCAGAAGAAATAAATGAAGATATTATATCAAATTATTTATATACAAAAGGTATGCCAGATCCAGATCTACTTATAAGAACAAGTGGAGAAAAAAGATTAAGCAATTTTCTTCCATGGCAGTTAGTATATACAGAGTTTTTATTTATAGACAAAAATTGGCCAGATTTTAACGAAGAAGATATAGATAATGCAATTTTAGAATATCAAAAAAGAACAAGAAAATTTGGAGCAAACTAAATAAAGGGGAAAAATTATGGATATAAAAAGAATTACATCAGGTCTATTAGGATTTCCATTAGTAGTAATAGTATTTCTAATAGGTAATAAAATTATAGTAGATATAGCTTTGGCAGGTATTGCTTTACTTAGTATGAATGAATATTTAAATGCAGTAAGTAAAGTTTCAAAACCAGTAAAATGGTTAGGATATGCAAGTTGTTTAAGCATAGCAGTAATACATCTAATACCAACAGAAATTTTACATATATTATCAATTTTAGCAATACCAATAATTTTACTAGTATTATTTTCACAAATAATTATAACAAATATGAAAACAACATTTAAAGACATAGCATATACCTTTATAGGAATATTTTATGTTGTATTATCTATAATGTTTATAGCATTAATATATGGTTTAGAAAATGGTGAAATATTAATTTGGTATCCTATATTTGCAGCATGGGGAACAGATATTTTTGCATATTTAATTGGTAAACATTTTGGAAAACACAAATTTAGTAAAGTAAGTCCAAAAAAATCAATAGAAGGGTGCATTGGTGGCACAATAGGTGCTCTTATAATGATGTTAGCATACACATTTATAATAAATTCAATATGGAATATAAATTATTCATATTTTATAATGACAATAATAAGTATAGTATTAAGCTTAATAGGGCAAATTGGAGATTTTGCAGCTTCAAGTATAAAAAGATATGTAGACATTAAAGATTATAGTAATTTAATACCAGGACATGGAGGAATGCTCGATAGAATAGATAGCTTAATGTTTTTAGCTCCATTTACATATGTTATATTTACATTATTATAAAATAACATTTTTATAGGAGGAATAAATTTGATATCATTTATAATATCTGCAATAAAAATAATAATTCTACTAGGATTTTTAATTTTTATACATGAATCACGGACATTTTGTTGTAGCAAAAATATGTAATGTAAAAGTAAATGAATTTTCAATAGGGTTTGGAAAAGAAATATGGCATAAACAAGGAAAAGAAACCAAATATGCAATACGTCTAATTCCTTTAGGGGGATTTGTAAGCATGGAAGGCGAAGAAGAAAGATCAGAAAATTCTAAATCATTTTCAAAAGCAAGTATACCAAAAAGAATTGCAATTGTATCAGCTGGTGCAATTGTAAATATCATTTTTGCCATAATAGTATATTTTATTCTAACATTAATTGTTGGAACAAAAATAAATGACTCAACTTTTATGGATAGAATTATAAATGGTGGAAATTTAACAAAAGAATTTATAATATCTATTGCAGATAGTTTAAAACAACTATTTACAGGTAAAGTTGGAGTAGACCAAATGATGGGGCCTGTTGGAATTTCAGAAATGATTTCTAAAACAAGTGGAGTATTTGAATTTTTTGAAATGATGTCATTAATTTCTTTATCTTTAGGTGTTACAAATTTATTGCCAATTCCTGCTTTAGATGGTGGAAAAATACTTATTTTAATAATAGAAGCCATAAGAAGAAAACCAATGAAACAACAAACAGAAATAAATATACAATTATTAGGCTTTTCAATTTTAATAGGACTTTCAATATATGTTACCTATAATGATATATTAAGAATATTATAAGATAACGTTTTTTATTAATTTACACTTTACCAAAAGCATTGAAAATATAATTTTAGAATGTCAATTCCTCGGCTTATTACAAAATATAAGAAATTCTAACTTATTTTCTGGCACCCTTCCGCTAAACGCGAACTCTTTCCAGAAAATTTCATAAGAATTTCTAAAATTTTTCCATTCACTATTTCTCATTGAATTTTAAAATTATATTTTCAATGCTTGTCTTATATTAATTCAGCTAAAAACATATTTATAGCTTAAGAATTTTTAATTAATAAAGAATTTTTAAATAATAAAGAAACTATTGACAAAAAAGTACTTAATTGGTAATATAAATATGAAAAAAATTAACTTTAAGAAAAAGCTTTAAGATACGAAGGAGGAATAATAAAAATGTATATATTTAATAGAATTACAGTAAATCCACAATTGCCAACAAGAATAAAAAGGCTATCAGAAATAGCAAATAATTTATGGTGGTCATGGAATACTGAATTTTTAAGATTATTTCAAAAAATAGATGGAGACTTATGGGAGCAATCTGATAAAAATCCAGTTAAATTTCTAAAACACGTTTCACAAGAAAGACTAGAAAAAGTAGCCAAAGACAATTTCTTTTTAAAAGAGTATGACAAAATAGTAGAAAATTTTGATGGTTACATGAATAGCAAAAACACATGGTTTTCTAACAAATATCCAAACAATAAAAAAGATTTAATAGCATATTTTTCAGCTGAATATGGACTAGATGAAACAATACCAATCTATTCAGGAGGTTTAGGTATTTTATCTGGAGACCATTTAAAATCAGCAAGTGATTTAGGAATACCATTAGTAGCAGTGGGGCTATTATACAAAAATGGATACTTTAATCAAAAGATTAATGGCTATGGTCAACAAGAAACAGAATATAAAAATATAGATTTATACAATTTACCAATAAATCCAGTTAAAGATGAAAATGGTGAAGATCTAACAATATATGTTAAATTTCCAAAAAGAAGACTATACTTAAAAGTATGGCAAATAAATGTTGGAAGAATAAAATTATATTTATTAGACTCTGATATAGAAAAAAATAATCCAGAAGACAGAGATGTAACATTAAAACTATATGGTGGAAATCAAGAAATGAGAATTCGCCAAGAAATAGTTTTAGGTATGGCAGGAGTTAATTTATTAAAAAATTATTTAAAATTAGATCCAACAATATACCATATGAACGAAGGTCATTCTGCATTTTTAAACTTAGAAATAATAAAAGACATAATAAAAGAAAAACAAGTATCATTCGAAATTGCTAAAGACATAGCAAGTTCTAAAACAGTATTTACAACTCATACACCTGTACCTGCTGGAAATGATATTTTCCCATTAGCATTAGTAGAAAAATACTTTAAAGACTTTTGGCCAAGATTAGGTTTAACAAGAGAAGAATTTTTAAAACTAGGAATGAAACCATGTAATGAATTAGAAAATGGTTTTAACATGGGAATTTTAGCATTAAAAATTGCAGGAAAGAAAAATGGAGTTAGTAAATTACATGGTGCAGTTTCAAGAGAATTATTTAGCGAAGTATGGCCAAATATATCAGCAGATGAGTCACCAATAGGATATGTTACAAATGGTATACATACATGTTCATGGTTAGCACCAAAAATGAAAGAATTATACAACAAATATTTAATGCCATATTGGCAAGATAATATACATCAAGACTATGTATGGGAAAAAATAAAAAACATACCTGACGAAAAACTATGGAATGTACACAATGATAGAAAAATTAAACTTTTAAAAATAGTAAAAGAAAACACAACAGAAAGACTTAGAAGATCAGGATATAGTTACGAAGAAATAAATGAAATTGTATCAAAATTAAATCCAAATGCATTAACAATAGGTTTTGCAAGAAGATTTGCCACATATAAAAGAGCTACATTAATATTTAAAGACTTAGAAAGAATAACACAAATATTAAATAATCCTGAAAAACCTGTACAATTAATATTTGCTGGTAAAGCACATCCAGCAGATAAACAAGGGCAAGATTTAATAAAATACATACATGAAGTATCAATGATGCCACAATTTAAAGGAAAAATATTCTTACTTGAAAATTATAATATAGCAATGTCAAGATATTTAATAAGTGGAGTAGATGTATGGCTTAATAATCCAAGAAGACCTATGGAAGCATCTGGAACAAGTGGACAAAAAGCTTCTGTAAACGGAGTTATAAATTTCAGTGTTTTAGATGGATGGTGGGCAGAAGGATACAATCAAGATAATGGTTGGACAATCGGAACAAATGCAGAATTTGATTCATATGAAGCCCAAGACATGGCAGATAGTCAAAGTATGTATAGAACTTTAGAAGAAAAAATCATACCAATATATTATGATAGAGAAAGAAATGGATTATCAAAAAAATGGATTGAAATTATGAAAAAATCAATAATAACAACAGGTGGTAAATATAGTACATCAAGAATGTTGGTAGATTACACAAATAAACTATATATTCCTTTATGTAATTTAACAAATAAATATTATAAAGACATTGAAAATGTTACAAAATACAATGCATGGAAAAAAGATATATATTCAAATTGGAAAGATGTAAAAATAAATCAAACTGATAATTTTGACAATATAACAGTAGATGCTGGAAAAAGTATTGATGTTAATTGTGAAGTAACTTTACCAAATATAGATGTAAATAATGTTAGTGTAGAAGTATATTATGGTAAAATTTTAGAAAATGGAATGGTACAAAACGAAAAAATAATTCCAATGCAATTTCAATATGAAGACGAAACAAATAAAAAATATTTCTTTACAGCAACAATAGAATTATCAACAGGTGGAAATTATGGTTATACATTTAGAGTTATGCCAAAAAATGAAATGATATTAGAATCAGCTAACTTGAATTTAATAAAATGGGTAACACAATAAACGAACAAAGCGTAGTTACTATTTGTTTTTACCCGCATAAAAATGGAGTACTTTCAATAAAAAATATTGAAAAGTACTCTTTTTTAAGTTTTTTAAAAGATACATATGTAAATAACAATTATTGTTCGTAACATAAAAAACTTATTTATATATTATGTAGCACTTAAAACTAAAATACCTAAATTATCTTTATAAATTTCTTCAAATTGTGACAAAGGCAAAGGATTTTTGCCTAATCCAGCTTCTATAGTAAAACCGAGGTTTATTATATTTTTGTATAAACCAATCTTTAAAACCAGCAAAACTTGAATTGTATGGAACATTAGTAAGTTTATAACCACTTGCAGATGCTAATTTTTTTCCTAATTCAAAGCCATTTTTAGGGTTATAATTTTGAAAGTTCCAATATATTTCTTTTCCTTGAGTATGATAAGCTAGAATTAATTCAAAGTTGTGTTTTAATGTGAAATTATAAACAGATAAAGACTCAGATTCAGAAAGAGGAGAATATCCAACAAAATCACGAGGAGAAGGTTTTGTATATCCTTGAAAATATTTAATTTTTTTAGCATTTTGCCACATAGCTGGAAATTGTAAATTTAAATCCACGCCTCTAATATTTGCTTTCCAACAATCGGGAAAACATATATTAGGATAATAAGAAGCAATTTGTTTAGCTAAAGTATATTCAGAAGAATTATTATCTAAAAGACCAGTAACCAAATCGACTCCATCAGGATTAACCATTGGCATTAAATAAATAGAACAATTATCATATAAAGTTCTAGCAGAACAACCAAACAACAAAGAATTATTTACAAAAGCATTTGCATAATCTTCAACAAATTTCATTAAAATTAATGATGTTATCCACTCATTTGCATGAAAAGCTGCAGAATAAAAAACTTTTTTAGGACCATTTCCAAGTTTTAAAACATAAATAGGAGAATTCAAAGTACTAAATCCAGCAATTTCTAAGCTTATAAATGGAAATTTTTTTATTAAAGATTGTATATCATTGTTTAAAGTAGAAGAATTATATTTTCTAGATGTTGAAATAATATTTTTTAACATATTAACATAGTTCCTTTCCAATAAATTTATAATATTATATGTTTAAATTCTATTACTTGTTAAATATTTATTTTTATGATAACATTAGAAAAAAATAAGAGGTATAGATTTATGAGCAAAAAAAGAAAAAATAAACAAAATACTTGGCAAATAATTTTAAAAATAATAATAATAATTTGTATTATAATTGGTGGATATATAACTTCAAATGTGGAAAATGAAAATAATAATACAAAAAATGAAAATACAAGTGTAGTATTTGATTTATCATCAATTCCAGAATATACATCAAATCCATATGTAGAAATAAATAATAATATACCTTATTTTACTAAAGAAGATTATACAACTCAACCTTTTGAAAGATATAGTGATTGGAAAAATGGCAGAAGCGGTGTAGCATATGCAAATGTTTGCAAAGAAATAATGCCTAAAGAAGGAGAAAAGCGTGGCGAAATAAGTAATGTAAAAGACCTTTCAGGCTGGGTTCAAAAAAGATATGATAACTTAATTAAAGATAAATATTTGTATAATCGTTGTCATTTAATAGGTTGGCAACTTTCGGCAGAAAATGATAATAAAAAGAATCTAATTACAGGAACAAGATATTTAAACACAGATGGTATGTTAAATTTTGAAAATACTGTTGCAAATTATATTAAGTCTAATAACAATAATCATGTGCTTTATAGAGTAACACCTATATTTAAAGGAGACAACAGATTAGCAAGTGGAGTACAAATGGAGGCATGGTCTGTTGAAGACAATGGAAAAGGAATTTGTTTTAATGTATATTGTTATAATGTACAACCAGGAATAATAATTGATTATGCAACAGGTGAAAGCCATGAAAAATAGTTAATATCCAATAAAATTTTAAAAATTGTATTGTAAATTTATGTAAAATAATATATAATTATTTCTAGTTTAATTCTTATAGCTATTTATCAATAGTGAAATTCCAAAAAAAGCAAAGGAGTGATTGATTATTGAATTTAAATTTAGGAAACAATTTTTTAAAACGGTTTAACAGAAAATAATTTAGTTCAAAATTTTATAAATGAGCTTACAAAATATTTAGCAAATAATTTAAACAAAGAAAGTAAAGAAATGCCTTTAATAGAAAATATATTAAATAAAAACAATATAACAACAGGAAATGCAAATTCAATTAGGTGGAAAATTAATGATATTATAACAGAATATGCAAGTCAAAATTTTAGTAATGATTCAATGTATTTTGTACAAGACAATAAAAAAACATATTGGCTAAATAATAAAGAAAATTATAATAATAATGTATATAGTGTATTAAAAGTTAAAAATAACCAAATAGAAGAAATAGAAATAAATAAAGAAAACATACCTAAAGAAATAGGAGTAAATAGTGTTTTTAAAATAAAAAACAATCAATATATAATAGATGAAATTGCTAGCAATGAATTGCAAAATAGAATAAAAAATATGGCAGACGAAATAATTGAAAAACAAAATATAGAACTAGCTAGTTATAGAAAAGAAGGCCATTTATATATGGTAAGAGAAGAAATTGGAAATAATCGTTTTTTGTCTGATTTGACAGAACAATCAAAATTTGAATTTGAAGAAGTAGATATTCCAAAAGATGTATTAGATATAGCAGTAGAAGGAACAGTATTAAAATATGTTAACGGAACATATGAATTTTATTCAAATGATGGATATGAAATGAATTAAAAATATGAAATTAAATTTGTAAATTCTTCATACAAAATTATGTAATTGTATTGCTTTTTTTATGTAAATGCAGTATAATAATTATTAATAACCTAACTTGTAGAAATTTAGGAGGTATTAATATTATGAAAGTAGTTGGCGGACGTGTACAGAATGATCGGATTACATTTTACACAGGAGAACGAAGCGTGACAGCAATAAGGAATAAGAATGGAGGTATCACTCTTGTAGATGGAAAAGAAATTCTGACTTTGAAGGATTGGTTGGTGATATATGGAATTTGGTTTATGCCTATACTTGTGAAAGCGTTTATACTGTTTCCATTGATCGAGAGAAAAATAATTGGAGCAGTATGGTATCTTGTCCCAGTTTTTTTATATTGTTTTCTTATAATGGCAACGATTGTTGTTGCAAGAAAGGGTGGTAAAGAAAAATTAAGAAATTCAGGGGCAGAAACAAAGGTGTCTGTAGCTTATAGGAAGTTACAAAGAATTCCTACAGAGAGAGAAGCTGACAGCTTTTCTAGAAGCGACAAAATGAAAGGAATGACGGTATATTCTGCGTTTATGACAACTCAGTTAATAGGCTTTATCATATATATGTATATGGGGTATGTAGTACCAGAAGTGATATTGTTTATAATTGCTTTGTTTTTTCGCACCATGTTCCCGTTCAATTTTATGGGAAAGTTAGCTCAATATTTCACAACAATGCCACCACAAAGCGATAATCTGGAACTGGCAATAGAAGCTCTTAAGGAATTGGAGCGGATAGAACTAAGAAATAGATTCCGCCGAAATTAAAGAAGGTAATATGAATATCAACAATCTAGTCCCACATTGTGGGACTAGATTATTTTTATATAGGGGCTATAAAAAAGTTCCTTTTATGACCAGATGACTATAGCTATGAGAATACACAGCCAAAAGGCTACATGAATTATATCCATAACACACAATATAAAATTATTATGATTATAATAAATGTCATAGATGACCGTGAGAAACCATAGAATTACATAAATTGATAAAATTGATATTAAAAGTATTTTTATCATAGCCTCCTCCTTATAATTATATGGAATAACGGAGCCTTCGAAATTTCTATTCAAAGGACAATACCAACAAATAATTTATTTAGCCAATTAAATAAATTATATCAGAGATAAAAATTATTACAATACTTAAAAAAGAAATTTTTCACATAATATATTAAAAAAATTAAAAATATGATAAACTGCATTTATTAGGAGGTGAAATTATGATGATTTACATTATAATTGAAATTATTGTTTTAATTATTATGTATATTTTAGCTTTATATAATAGTTTTGTAAAACTAAACAATAAGACAAAAGAGGCATTTTCTACTATGTGTAAATGTAAATATGAAATTGATAAAAAATTTCAAAAAAAAAAATGATAAAAAAATTCAATATAGATTTGATGAAATATCAAAAAAATATTCTGATATTTCACTCTTATTCTTATAATCTAAAAACTTTTCTTTCAACCAATTTATCTTCACTTTTTTTCTTCATTGTATCTGATTTTAATATTTCATGAACATGTTCTTTTTTATAATTCAAATATTTTCCGTGTCAAAATTTTATTACTGAATTTGTTTAGATTTATTTGACATTTAAGTAAATATGTGTTAATATAAATTATGTAAACAATGCAATAAAGTGTACAGTAATTATATATGTACATAAACCAAAAGAGAGGTGTGGTAAAATTTCAGAAAAAGTAACTTAATAACAATACAATAGGAGGAAACCAAGTAAAGATTAGTGGTTAATAGCAATATGCTATAATAATAAAACAATGGAACAGCCGGAGTTAGTAACTGGCATTGTAAAGACGAAATGGTAAGAAAAAAACAATTGGGTAAGATTTTTTTCGTACAGATCTAGTAAAAAAATAAAAAGAAAGTAGGTTAGCAGATCGTGAGAGAACTAGAAAAATTTTTCTTAGAACAAAGAAGCAAAGGCGAAGATGTCTATGCAACGATACTGGATGATGGACGGGCTTTTTTCTGGTTAAACAACGTGGTAGGATACCTGAGAAAGGCAGAGGATTGTATGCTGAATCCACACGCTTTCCGTTTTATGTGCAGTGACATGAGGATAGAAATATCTGATATGTTTAATTTACGCGAAAATGAAAATCCACATGGAGTGGATGAACGGATTAATTGCACAACGGGAGAGAATAGGTACGGCGGTTATACAATTTTGGAATCTAGTTCAGGTACGAGGCATTTTGTAAACAGGGATGTGTTAGGTATTGTTATGAAAGATATTGGCGATAACGATGCTTTATATACTGTTTGGTCTACAAACAGCGAGCTTTCTAGAGTGCTGTTTACGTCAAATGATAGTGAGGTAAAATATATACTTATTCCATTGTTTCCGTGGGAGTGTGAGAAATAAGGAGGAAAACATGAAGATTAAGAAACGGATTATTGAAGCAATTATTATAGCGGTATGCTTACTTGCTAGTCTGTGTGGTTGCTCCCCGAGTGAATCTGGGGAGACAGACCCAGATCAATACATTCTGAGTGAATCAGAAAAGAGGTTTGTGGAAATAGCTGATTGGGGTCGGACAAAACTGGTATACGATGTTATGTTTAGCACAAAAACAGACACGGCAGAATGGCGCAAAGCCCAACATGCTGTACATGTTGCCGACCGGATGTTTACACACATTGTTGCGGGGGATTTGGAAAAATGAAAAAGTGGAAAGCAGAAAAACTATATAGGTATCGACACAAAAGAGGTGGCGGCATCTCGTGCTTTACTTTCCGAATTGACCACGATGAAAAGTTTGAATTTGTGGGAGAAAAGTATCAGTATTTATGCCCTATCTGCGGTCATTTGCAACTTGACAAAAGCAAACCTTGCGAAACGTGCGGGTGGAATCCGTCAAAACAAAAGTAAGAGGTTATATACTGCTAAAAGCAGATGGTTCGCCCTATTTATATCAGGAAGAGCCATGAGATTTTATATATAACACCTTCTGACACAGTATATACTTCATAGAAAGTATATACTGTGTTTTTTACAATTGGTAATTTACAAGTTTATAGGGGCGGAGTAAATAGAGAATGTAACCACAAAAAAATAACGATTTATTTTTTAATATGAAGAAGGGAAAGTTTTCAGTAATAACGAATAAAAACAATGAAAAAAAACACAGTAAAATCAATGAGATTTTATTGTGTTTTTTTGGAAGAAATTCACTTTTTCGCAAAGAAATGATAAAATAAGAAAAAACAAAGGACGGTGGTATATTACAAGATATGCGAAAAAGAAAGTACTATACAATGAGATATCTAATTATGTCTGAAATGTTAATGTTTTTTAGCGAAGGAAAATTTCAAAAAGCACATTATGAAATAAGTAAAGAATGGCTAAGTGAAACAAGAGAAGGAAAAACTAGTTGGTATTTATCAATGTTGGATTTAAAGCTAGTAGCAAATGGAATGGCAATATCAATAATGAATGAAATGATAAATAATGAAGATAAAAAAACGGGAAAAGATAGTGTGTGGATGTGGATAACAAATTAACACACATAGTACTACAAATAATAGAGCATTCAAACATATGTGGGGATTTCAGGCAAAAATATGGAAGCGTAAAAGTATTTTGCAGAATATTCTATGCCCACCTAACCCATAAACTTATAGACATAAAAATAATTAATATAAAAATACAAATGCGCTTCGACAAAAAACTAATTATTAGTTGATTGTATTATATAAAAGAACGTTGAAAATGTCCAAAAAAATATTTTGCATCCCTAGGGACTTTGCGGGCTTTTTGCAAAAAAAGAAAAGGCTTAAAAGCCTTGATATAACTGAAATGCGAAAAACAGTTGGTCAAAATTATTTAAATTTCTAAAAAAAATTTTATATTCGTTATTACTGCAGCCACTCATTGAAACTTGCTTTATTCAATATAATATGGTATAATAAAAAAGTAAACAATTTGTATCAGAGCTTTGGCTCGTAACCGCAAGGAATATGGCAGGAGGTTATTTTTATGTTACAACAGTTCTTTGCAAGTTTCATCATTGTAGGTATCTTTTCGACTGCTATTGTAGTCATTAAGATGACATTATCACTGTATGATTTTTTGGTAAGAGCTATTTCAATCACAAAATTGTACGAAGAATATAAGGAGAACCAAAAAAAAGAACCTTTAAAAAGAAAAGATGAGCTGAAATATTGGAAGTATCAAGTGAAAGTCACTGATACTAACGAAGCTGGTCTTGAGTTTGAAAAAATGATAAACGAAGCACTAAAATATTATGATAAACTTGGAGTGCTTACGGACGGAAATGATATTGTGAATATCAAGAAGGACAAGTTGATTGATATATGTAATGAGGTGAGAATGATAAGGTAGAAATCGCAAGGAATCTAGTGTTGTAAAAAGTAAAAAATTAAAAAGAAAAAAGAGGTTTGAGTTAAGATTTTAGTTCAAATCTCTCTTTTTTAGTATAAAAAACACCTTAGAATGTGAGGAGTGTGTAGTAATTGTTGTTACAAACAAGAATGTTGTTCAAAAGCAAAAAATAATAAAAGTATAAGATTGAATCAAAAATTAACATTGATACATAAAGCTCAATGACTTGTTGGAGTAATTCCTAAGTAATAGTATGTTTTGGGTGTCTATTTCTGTTCCTATGAAAAAAATTCTTTTCCATAAGCTTTATATCTAGCAATTATACGAAAAATAGTTGCAATTTTATGTAAAATATGCTAATATAAATATGTACAGTATTTATGAATATATTCCCATTGCACCAAGTGGTGCAGGACACAAAAAATCAATCATAATTTAGGAGGAATTATTATGGAGAAATTACTGAACGCAATGGCAAGTTGTCTTTTTTTACGTGTGACCGAAAAAGAAGGGGCATATGTACCAGAGGGGGCAGTAGCATCATTTACTAATGAGTTTGATCATAAGGAGACAGACGATGAAACCAAAACAATATTTAAGAGGGCTTTCAAGAGACATTTAGTCTCCAAAATGAAAGAGATGAAAGATGGAGGAATCGTTGAATACACGTACGATTATGAAACGAGAGGACCTATGGGGACGATTATGGAAGATGCCAATAAAAATATGGCAGAAGTATTGCTTGAACTTCCATCTCTCAAGGATGGTGAGTGCTACGAATTTCCGTACGACACATATATTCGATTCAAATTCGAGAAAAGAGGCAAAAAGAAAAATGGTGTAAAGTTCGAAGCTTGTGAGTGGATTATGGAAGAGTTGAAAAGTAAATAGTAATTTCTACAATGTAGCTTATTCTGTAAAAGGAATAGGCTACATTGTATTAAAAAAGTTTAATTTAAGAGTATACATTTTTCAATGTAAAAGTGAAATGTGTAGAAAAAATGATAGATAAACTTAAAGTTTATAACAAAGAATTTTCAACAATATAAGAACTAAATGAAATAGTTAACAAATTAAAAAAAGAGATAAACGAAGAAGATATAGATTATACAACAGATTTAATAGTAAGTCATAAAATTTTACAGAAAATTAGGGAAAATTCATAATTAATCCTAATAAAATCTTGAATTTTATGTTAAACTATGGTATAATATATTTAAATAAAGTTTTTAATATATTTAATTCCTATGTTCACTAATTGGTGGAGGAAATAACCTCTTACTTTTTGGTTTGACATATATAACAAGAAAACAGCAATAAAGAAATAGGAGGACATGAATATGTTGAAAAAAGTCGCTTTGTGGATTGCTTGCTTTGGATTGAGCTACTTTGTTTCTGATTTTTTAGGTTGGACTGGGCAGGGAAAGGCATTTGTGATAATTGATGTAGCATCAGCAATATGTATTACATTAGCAAGTATCATATATCTCATGATTTTAGGAAAGAAAAATGATACTGAGGAATATGCTAATAAAGCCTCGTTTATCCTGTTATTCCTCATTGCAGGATACATAATAATTGAACTTTTTGCAAGTTGGGTAGCTACCAAACTATTTGGTATAGACTTCTATATAGCCTATCAAATTATGGCATTTGGAGTATGTTTATACCCAGCCAAATCAAAATCAAGTAGGGATGAAAAAAAATAACAAAGTAAAAAAAGAAAATTATTTCTTTTCCTCGCAAGAGGTTTCTTTTTTTTTTTATATTAGGTTTTGCTCCTATTCCCATATTAGCATTTTAAATATGTATGTATATATTTATTCCATAAATTTTTGGTTACTTTAGTGTTTTGATTAAATATTACAGAATATATTAAATAATCTTCCCATAAAGTTAAGCTATTTTCATCTTTTTCATGTATATTTGAATAATCTTTTAAATAATTTTTTAATCCTTCTAATTTTTCATTTAATTCTTCACCTTTTTTTGTTCTAACATAATTATTATTTTTTATTTTTAACATATATGTAGTAAAATACATGCATATAGAAAATGGTAAATATAGTATTAATGATATGGCAAGAATCAACATAAATATTTTCCATCTAGTTAGATTAGCTGGATTAATAAAAAGATCAATAAATAAAGGTATACAAATAACATTCATTATAAACATAAAAGATAGATAAAATTTAAAAAAAATTGTAAATTTTTTCCATTCAATTTTTGCATCTGTTAATAATCCATTTCTTATAGCATCTTCTTTAACTTTTGTTGTGAACTCAGTTTCATTAAGATCAGTTATTATACCATCTTCTATACTATCTAAAATATATTTTTCATTACTTGATATATTTTCAGTAGAAGTATTATTAATCTGTATTTTATTGCCTAGATAAATATTTTTATTTAATTCTAATGACAATAGTGTGGCAGCAATATCGTTTTGAGGTAATATTTCAAATTTATCAATATAGCTTAATTCTGCTGGAGAATAATTTTCTAATATATCTCTATAATAGGCTTTATATTTTTTGAAATTTATTTCTGAAAGTTTATCTTTTTTAAATCTTTTAATGCCAAAACTAAATCCTAAATATAATAAAATGACAGGTATATTTTTTAAAAATACACCGTACTATAATAGAAATAGCACATTCTAAAATTATTTCTGATTGAGAATATTGTGTTACAAGTTGATTCCAATTAGGTGTAAAAAAAGTTTCTCTTAATACAAATATCAATGAAAGTCCCATGTATCCATAAAAACATATTCTTGTTATTTTAATAATATTTCTTTTAGACATGTTTAAAATTTTATACTTTAATTCATTTATTTTTTTAATACCTATAAATTTTAATATAAGAGGACTAAATAAACATATTAAGCCAATAAAAAAAATAACTATTTCAATATTATTTTTTTTATAAATTTTTGCTATGTGAGGATTGCTAGAGTCATATTTTATTAACTTATATGGGAAGATATTAAACTCACAAGAGTTAAGAGTATATTCCTGTCCAGATACAATATAAAGGTATGTTCTTTTATATTGGGTATTACCCTCAAGGCTATAATAAGGATCTTCTTGTATACAAGTAGCTGTTGCTGTTTGCCAACCTTCCAATTCATAGTTTTCCTCCATTTTATATGAATAATAATAACTTCTTAAAGATGAATAAATTAATAATATACCAATTATAATTAATGTTATTTTTAATTTTTTTTGTTGTTGATTTTCATTAGAATTTTCAATTTCCATATCAATACACCTTCCTTTTAATACAATACATTTCAAAAATTTCAGATTTTATCATAAAATAATAAAAAATTTAACATCTTTCTAACTAATAAGCATCAGCCAGAAAGGTGTTTTTAGTATATTATAACATAAAATTGTAAATATACTAGTATAAAAATATTAAATGTGATAAAATGTAGAAAAAATTAAGAAATAAAAAATATGAAAAAATATAATCAAATATGGAGAAAATAATATGGAAGAAATAGTTATTGCATCAAATAATAAAGATAAAATAAGAGAAGCACAAGAAATACTAGATTGCTTTAAAATTGTATCCATGAAAGACATAGGTATAAATATAGATATAAAAGAAGATGGAAAAACATTTGAAGAAAATGCAATAAAAAAAGCAGAAATAATTTCTAAATTTACTAAAGGAAAAAAATGTATTGCAGATGATTCAGGAATAGAAATTGAATATTTAAATGGATTTCCAGGAGTTTTAACTAAAAGATGGTTTAAAGGCTCAGACAAGGAAAGAAATTTAGAATTATTAGAAAAATTAAAAAATGTGCCAATTCAAAAAAGAAAAATAAAATTTATATGTGCTATAGCTTTGTCAGATGGAAAAAATACAGTTTGTGAAACAGGTATATTAAATGGATTTGTAGCTGAAAAATTAAAAGGAAAAAATGGATTTGGTTTTGATGAATTATTTGAATTAGAAAATGGAAAAACATTAGCTGAATTATCTCATGATGAAAAAAATAAAATAAGTGCTAGAAAAATAGCATTAGAAAAAACAAAAAAATATTTGCTACAAAAATATCAATAGCAATAGTCGAGGAAAAGAATGGATATAGAGAAAATAAAAAAAATAAATACTAAAAAAATAGGAAAAACAATTGAATATTATGAAAAAATAGAATCTACTCATTTGTATGCAAAAAAGATAGCAAATGAAGAAAATAATGGAAAAGTTATTATTGCAGGAATTCAAACTGGTGGAATAGGAACTAACGGAAGAAAATGGAACACAGAAAGTAGAGGAAAAAATATTTTAATTTCTATTATTTTAAAACCAAAGTGTAGTGTAGATATGTTAAATGGTCTTACAATAGATATTGCAAATATTATAAAAGATACCATATATAAAATGTATGGATATAATTTAGAAATAAAAAAACCCAATGATCTTTTTTTAAATGGAAAAAAGATATGTGGAATATTAACTGAAGTTAATACAATAGCTGGAAAAATTAACTATTTGATAATTAGTTTTGGATTTAATGTAAATGAAGAAATGTTTTCAAAAGAAATAGAAAATATTGCAACTTCATTAAAAAAAGAATATGGAAAGGAATTTAATATTGAAAATATAATTATTAATATTATAGAGCAGCTTGATAAAAAAATAAATTTTTAGAGTTCTAAATATAAATAAAATGAATAATATGTAAATACAAGTTAATGTTACAACAAAATAAACTTAAATTAGAAAGGATGGCTAAGATGAATATTAAGAATTATTCTGAAGCGAATTTTGTAAAACATATTATTCAAGGAATTTTAATTTCACTTATAACTACTGCTATTATTTTGTTAATTTTTTCTATATTACTTACATATACAAATTTAAGTGAAAATATAATTGATACAGTAATAATAATTGCAACAGCCATGAGTATTTTAATTGGAAGTTCTTTTGTAAATTTAAAATTAAAGAAAAATGGTTTTATAAATGGTGCAATAATAGGTGCTATATATATGTTCATTTTATACTTAATTTCTAGTATATTAAATTGGAATTATGTTTTAAATTTACAAAGTATTGTTATGATTGCATTGGGAGTAATTTTTGGAATTTTAGGTGGTATTATAGGAGTTAATAAAATGTAGAATCTTTATTCCAAAAATCAATTAAATATTGCTTTTCTGTTTTAGGAATTATATTAATTCTAATACCAGATATTGGCTTGTCATAATCTAAAATACATTCTTCACCATCACTACAAGTTTTAATCCAACCATAGCCTTTTACAAATGTTTGATAAACAACTGAAAAGTCAGAATTATTTAGTTTAAATGAAATACTTGATATACCATAAAGATTTTTATTTGCAATGTCAGGAGGTATAGCTTTGTAAGAAGTTATATCTTTTTTATTTGGATAGTTTAAGCCAATTCCTCCAAATTGAGTATGTAAAAGCTTATTGTAATAAAGTAATCTATCTTTATTAATTGTATACCAATTAGAAGCGGGATTATATCCATGTGTAAAACTAGATTCTGAAAAATTACATAATATAGTACTTCCAGGTCCCCAATATGTATGGACATAAGTTTTTCCTAATAAATTTAAATTGTAATTAGAATTATTTTCTAAACGAACAAATAAGCTTTCTGTTTTATTATTTTGATTACCTAAAATAGTATTTTTAGCACATATTTCGCCATTTGAAGCACTAGAAAAACTACTATAGGAATCATATGTTGTATAAAATAATGAAATACTTTTTGATTTTTTTACAGATATAAAAATTTCTGATGTATTTTGAGCATAATCGTAAACTTGAATAGGGAAATAAGTATTACTTAAGAAAGTTTTTGATAAATTGGTGTTATTTTTAGAAATATTCCAGCTTTCTAATGGTCTAATTGATTCATTTGAACAAATATTTATTAATGAAGATGAATCAGATTGAGCAAGTTCTTCTAAAGTTAAATTAGGCGGAATGTTGTCTATTTCAATGGTGGTAGATATATTTAGTGCACTGTTTGTGTTATTGCAAAAATCTTCTACAATATTAGGTGGAATAAATAATTCGAGTTTACCATTGTTTGTAATATTAGTTATGGAAAATTCGTAGATTAATTCATTTGAAGAATTTGAAATTAATGTGAATTTTGTGAATGTTGGTGAAATATAGTTATTTGCTACTTTTACTTTTAAATTGTTTTGATTAAAATTATTTGTTTTAATATTTGATTCAATTAATTTAATTTTAAATGTTATGGTATGATTGCAATTTGCAAAGTTTTCATAATTGGTGTTTGAATTTTTTACAGAAATTAATTGAAAAGTGGGTGGCGAGTTGTCTAAAATGAGATTTGCAATTGTAAATTGTTTGTCTAGTGTGTATTTAGCATTACAGCTATAAATTGTAAATGAAATGAATAATGAAAGTAATATGGTTAGAAATAAGATAAAAATTTTTTTATTCATATAAGACCTCCTTTTTTTATTTATAATTATACAACAAAATTTAACAAATGCAAGAAAATTTCATCGCAAATTTCGACAGTGACAATCCCGATTTTTGTCGTAAATTGCGATGAAAAGTAGTTGACAAAATATAATTTGTGAGTGTATAATGAGTTTGCATTTGAAAATTCTTATAATTTTTTTCAAGAAAGATTAAGTCTAAAAATTTTAATTATCGTTTTAATATCATAATTAAAAATTAAACACAAAATTAATAAAAAGGAGGAATGCTTATTGAGTAAAAAAAAGAAAATTTTACTAATATTAGCTATTATTAGTATAGTACTTATATCATTTATAGGAGGAAAAGCCTATTCAAAATATGTTTCTGAAGTAAGAGGTGATGGTTTAGCTAAAGTTGCAACATGGAGTTTTAAAGTAAATGGTCAGCAAGAACAAGTGCAAACCATAAACTTAGTTTCTACATGTAATAATGAAACTTTACTAAATAACAAAATAGCCCCAGGAACTAGTGGAAGTTTTAATATTATAGTAGATGGAACTGAATCAGATGTGGGAATTAATTATAAGGTTAAATTCCAAAATGAAACAGACAAGCCTCAAAACTTAAAATTTAAATATCAAGGAAAAGAATATAATTCTATATCTGAATTACAAGATATTTTATCAGGAACAATTGCTGCAAATGATAAAGAAAAAACAAGAACACTTCAGATAGAATGGCAATGGAAATATGAAACAGGAAATAATGAAAATGAAATAGCAAATAATGATAAAATAGATACATTAAATGCAAAAAATATTTCGCAATATACATTTAAAGTAGTTGTTTCAGGAACACAAGTAGAACCAAATGCCTAATATAAATCTTTTATTCTCTAAAGAAAAATTAAAAAATCTTATTTATTTTTAAGTCTTAATCTTCAAATTTAAATTTAAACTAATTTTAAAATTTTTAAAGTTACAGATTCCCAATATTCATAGGTTAAAAATTATAAGAAAATAGAATGTAAAGAATTAAAAAAATTATATAAATTGTACAAAAAGAACAATTTGTATAAAAAGGAATGAAGCTTATGAAAAATAAAATAAAAATAACATCAAGAGAAATTACTCTAATTATAATAACAACAATTGTTTTAATTTTCTTTTTTGCTGGATATAGTATTGGAAAAAACTATGATAAAACAGACATAATAACAAATACAGAAATTGCAGAGCCAATATTAATTGTTGATAATGACTCTCCTATAGAAATAACATCTGAAAATAATTTTGGAAAATATTGTTTTAAAATAAGAAATTATAATAATGAAAACAAAATAACACGGAACTAATTTAAAATATAACATTGAAATAATTATGAATAATAATGAAAATATAAAACTAAAATTATATAAAGATGGAGAAGAAATAAGCTTGCACAAAAATAAAACAGAAGATATTGAAGTAAGAAAAGATACGGCAGAAGAACATAAATATATACTTGAAGTTAGTTATGAAAATAATAAAAATACAGACATAAAAACAGAATTACAAAATATTCAAATAAAAGTACATTCAGAACAAGTTAAAATATAGGAGGAATAAATGAAGAATGAAGCGAAGTTGTTATGTATGCTTATAGTGTTTTTTATTTGTATTTTTCTAATAATTGGTAAATATGTTTATAATATACAAAATGAAAAAGAAGTCCAAGATGATATAATATTTTTTAAAAATATTGGGTTTGAAAGTGAAAATAAAAAAAGTTATAGTCAAAATGAAGAGTTAACAATGTATTTCGATGTCACAAATAAAAAGAAACAAGAAAAATATATTAATATTACAAATACAATAGATAAAAGTTTAAAGTTTAGCAAAATAATTGCTCCAGGAACCAAAGGAAGTTTTAGTATAAAAATATATTCTTATAAAAAAAGCAAATATAAAATCTGTTTTACAAGTTGCAATAAAAAGCCAAAAAATTTATTGTTTAATCTATCTAAAAACAGTAAATATTATAGTGAAATAGAAGATCTTAATAATTTGCTTATTGGAACATTAAATAAAAATGAAACTAAAACTTTTAAAATAAATTGGAAATGGAATTATGAGCAAAATGAAAAAGAAGATATTCAAGATACTGAAGATGGTAAAAACATATCACAGTATAAATTTCAATTTATAGTCTTAAAAGAATAATACATAAATAGTAATTTGTTCAGGGATTTTTTAATTAGTTATAAAACTAGTTTCTCTTGTACTAATGAAAAGATATTTTGAAAAATATAGAACAAAGCAACGTAAGTTGCCCTTTGTTCTCGCTCGATTTGAGTTTTCGGATAAAAAGAGAAAATCTCAAAGGGCTAGCAATTGTAGCTATTATATACTAGGAAAGTATAAGTTTCCTAGTATATAATATAAATATTTATAATGCACAAAAACTGGTTGGTGTTTTTTTACTAACCAGTTTTTATATTACTAAAAAAGTTATTATTAACTAGCACTTTGAAATTTTTGGCTGACAGTCGATTTCTGAAAAGAGTTCGAGTTATAATTAAAATTATAGAAAAAAGGTTGATATTTTTTAAAAATTAATATAAAATTTAGAAAGAATTTTTAAGAAGGGAAGAATTAGAAATGAAAAAAGTAAAAATATTAACTATTACATTATCAATTATATTAATTGCAATGATTGCATTTGGTGGTATTTATATTAAATATCAAAATAGAATGGAAAACAAAGTAAAAGACTTTTCATATGCAATGAATTTAAAAGGAGCTAGAAATATAAGATTAAAATTAAAAACTGGAAATAAAACAGTTGTAAAAGATTCAAGTGGAAACGAAGTTAAAAATAGCAGTAGTCTTACAGATGAAGAAATTGCAGAAAAAGGCTATGTAAAAGAAGAACAAGCTTATAATAATGATGAAGAAAAAAATGTAGATAATTATAAAAAAGCAAAAAAAATAATAGAAAATAGATTAAAAGAATTGGATATTGAAAATTATATAACAAAAATTGATGAACAAACAGGAGATATTTTAATTGAAATACCTGAAGATGATAAAACAGATTCTACAATAAGTGGATTAAATACGGTAGGAAAATTTGAAATTATAGACAGTGAAACAAAAGAAGTATTAATGACAAATTCTGATATAAAAAAAGCAGAGGTTTTATATGGATCAGGTTCTACAAGTACAACAACTTCATCAGGAACAACAGTTTATTTAAGCATAGAATTTAATAAAGAAGGTAGCAAAAAATTAGAAGATATAAGCACAAAATATGTAAAATCAGATGAAAACACAACAAATACAGATAATAGTAATGATACAACAAATGAAACAGAAGAAACAAATAAAACAGATTCTAATAGTAGTAGTACAGAAGAAAAAAAGATAACAATGAAAATAGATGATGAAGAAATAATGTCTACAAGTTTTGATGAAACTTTAAAAACAGGAAAATTACAATTATCAATAGGAAAAGCTTCAACAGACAAAAAAACAGTTCAAGGTTATGCAGAACAAGCTAAAAATATGGCGGTAGTATTAGATACAGGCAATTTACCATTAACATATGAAGTAGATGGAAATGAATATATAATTTCTGATATTAACATAAATACAATTCAAATATTTATATATGCAGTTATTGCAATAATAGCTATTGCTTTAATTATTATGATAATAAAATTCAAACTATTAGGTTTATTAGGAACAGTTTCATATATTGGATTTGCCACAGTATTTTCATTACTTTTAAGATATGCAAATGTTGTTATTTCATTTGAAGGATTATTTGGAATATTATTAACTTTAATTTTAAATTATATTTTTGTTTATAGTTTTATTTCAAAAATAAAAGAAGTGAATGTAAGCAAAGCAAATAAAGAAACAAATAAAGAATTTTTAATAAAAATAATACCTATTATAATTATGGTTATTACATTTTGTTTTATAAAATGGGAACCAATTAGTAGTTTTGGAATGATTATGTTTTGGGGAATATTGCTAATATTTATTTATAATATTGTTATAACAAATAGTCTATTAAAAATTAAATTAAACAATAAACTAGGAGGAAAAGAAAGCAATGAAGAAAATAAATAATAAAATTTTAATATTGATAATTGCAATAATATTAATTGCTGGAGTAGCTATAGCAGTGATAAAAGGATTTAATTTTGATTTAAAATATGAAGAAGCAAAAAAAGTGGAATTATATTTGCAAAAACAATTTGAAATTTCAGACATAAAGAAAATAACAGATGAAGTTATTCCAAATCAAAAAGTCTTAATTCAAAAAGTAGAGGTTTTTGAAGATACAGTAAGTATAATAACACCAAATATAACAGATGAACAAAAATCAAATTTAATAAATAAAATTAATGAAAAATATGGAACTGAACTATCTGCAGACTCTACACAAATTTTAACAGTTCCTCATACAAGAGGAAGAGATATTATAAAACCATATATAGCACCTTTTTCAATTGCTACAATAATAATTTTAATATATATGGCTATTAGATATTACAAATTGGGAATTATAAATACAATTTTAAAAACTATATTTACTTTAATACTAGTACAAGCTGTAGTTTTAAGTGTAACTGCTATAACAAGAATACCATTTGGAAGATTAACTATACCTATAATTATAATGGCATATATTTTAACATTAATTTGCTTAACAACAAAATTTGAAAAAAAATTAGCAGAAAAAAATAATCAAGAAATTGCTTGAAAGGAATGAAAATATAAAAATGGGAAATATAGTCTTATTAGATGAGCTAACAATTAACCAAATAGCAGCAGGAGAGGTTATAGAAAGACCAGCATCAGTTATAAAAGAAATGGTTGAAAATTCTATAGATGCTGGTGCAACTAATATAACAGTTGAAATAAAAAATGGAGGAATTTCATATATAAGAGTAACTGATAATGGAAAAGGAATTGCTGCAGATGACCTTGAAATTGCATTTGAAAGACATGCTACAAGTAAAATAAGATCTGCAGAAGATTTAAATACAGTTACATCTATGGGGTTTAGAGGGGAAGCTTTAGCTAGTATTTCAGCAATTGCTAATGTTGAAATGGTTTCTAAAACAAGAGAACAGGAAATTGGCAATAAAATTATAGTTGAAGCTGGAAATGTACTAGAAAAACAAGAAATAGGTTGTCAAACAGGTACATCTATTACAGTAAGAAACTTGTTTTTTAACACACCTGTTAGATATAAATTTCTAAAAAAAGACTATACAGAATCAGGATATGTAGAAGATGCAATTACAAGAATTGCATTAGTACATCCTGAAATTTCTATTAAACTTATAAATACTGGTAAAACAGTAATTCAGACAAATGGAAATGGAGATTTAAAAAGTGTTATTTATAGTATTTATGGAAAAGATATAGCGAATGGAATTTTAGAAGTTTCTTATAAATATGAAGATATACAAATAGATGGTGTTATTGGAAAACCAGAAATTTCAAGATCAAATAGATCTAATCAATTGTTTTTTGTGAACAAAAGATTTATAAAAGATAAAACATTATCATCTGCAACTGAACAAGCATATAAAGGACTTATACCATTAGGAAAATTTGGCTTTGTAGTTTTAAATATAAAAATAAACCCATCCAAAGTAGACGTTAATGTACATCCAGCAAAATTGGAGGTTCGTTTTGAAGAAGAAAGCAAAGTTTTTCAAGCTATATATCATGCTATAAAAGATACTTTATTAAAAAGAGATATGTTTTCTTTTAGAAAACAGAATGACAAACAAATTGAAAAATATACAGATGATGAAAGTAAAATAAAAACAAATGTTAATAATCCAATAGAAGATATATACAGAAATAAACAAACAAACACTATTACATCAAATAATATTTATGGAAAACCTATAGATACATCTGATATTTTAACTCAATTAAAACAAATGAAAGAAAAAATAGAAAATGAAATAAAAGATGGCAAAGATGAACTAAAAGAAGATTCTACAGAATATAAATTAGAAAAAACAGATAATAACGCAGAATTAAAAGAGGAACAAAAAGAAAAAAACGAAAATGAATATTCAAATAATGTTATTCAAAATATAGATAATCAGAATAATAGAATTAATAATGAAACTGAAAAAAAAGTAGAAGAAATTCAATATGAAAAGCCAGTAGAAAATGTACAAAAAGTAATAGAAACAATAGATAATAAAGAAGTTAAAGAAGAATTTAATGAAATAAAACAAAAAATGCAAGATTTAAACGAAGATAAAACAAAAGAAATATCAGAAGACTTTAACGAAATGTATGCAAAATTATTTGGTAGTAAACCAATTGAAGAAAAAGAAGAAAAGAAAGAAGAGAACAATGCTATAGATTTAATAAAAAATAATGTATCTATATTTAGTCAAAGTAAAGAACTTAGTAAACCAGCATATAAATTTATAGGTATTGTTTTCCAAACATATATAATATTAGAAATTGAAAATGAAATGTACATATTAGATCAGCATGCTGCACATGAAAGAATTATGTATGAAAAGGTAAAAGAAAATTATTATAGTGACACAAATAAAGACTCACAAATGTTATTATTGCCAGATGTTATAACATTAACAAGCAAAGAAATGGATATTGCTAAAGATAATTTAAAAATGTTTGAACAAGCAGGATTTACATTAGAAGAGTTTGGAGAAAATACAATAAAATTAACAGGAGTACCAACTGTGTGTTTGGAACTTGACAATAAAGAGCTTTTCTTAGAAACTTTAGATGAAATAAATACTGTAGCAAGAACAGCTAAACAAGAAAAAGAAGAAAAATTTATTGCAACAGTTGCATGTAAAGCTGCTGTTAAGGCAAATATGGCATTAACAACACAAGAAGTTGAAGCATTAATGGAAAAATTACTAAAATTACCAAACCCATTTACATGTCCTCATGGTAGACCAACTGCAATAAAAATGACAAAATATGATATTGAAAGAAAATTTGCAAGAAAATAAAATTAAGGAATGTGATAAAATGAAACCAACAGTAATTGTAATATGTGGACCTACAGCTTCTGGGAAAACAGCATTATCTATAGAATTAGCAAAAAAAATTAATGGAGAAATTATTTCTTGCGATTCAATGCAAATATATAAAGAAATGAACATAGGAACTGCAAAACCAACAATAGAGGAAATGTGTGGAATAAAACATTATTTAATAAATATTGTATCACCAGATGAAAGATATAGTGTTGCTAATTTTAAGCAAGATAGTAAAAAAGCTATAGAAGAAATATTAAAAAAAGGGAAAACCCCAATTATTGTTGGAGGCACAGGCTTGTATGTTGATAGTTTAATATATGAAATAGATTATCAAGAAATAAAATTTGATGAACAATATAGAAATTTTTTGGAAAGTAGAGTTAAAAACGAAGGCTTACAAAAGCTTTATGAAGAAGCAAAAAAAATAGATAAAAAAGCTACAGAAAAAATAAGTATAAATGATAAAAAAAGAATTTTAAGAATTTTAGAAATTTATAATGCAACAGGAAAAACAAAAACAGAACAAGAAATTGAATCTAGAAAAAAAGAAGTTGAATACGATTATCATGTATATGCTATAAATTGGCCAAGAGAAATACTATATGAAAGAATTAACAAAAGAGTTGATATTATGGTGAAAAATGGTTTAATTCAAGAAGTAGAAAACATATATAAAAAATATAATAAATTTCCAACTGCTATGCAAGGACTAGGTTACAAAGAAGTGGTTGAATATTTAAATGGAAATTGTACAGAAACTGAAATGATAGAAAAAATAAAAAAAGAAACTAGACATTATGCAAAAAGGCAAATGACATGGTTTAGAAAAAACAAACAAACTGTTTGGTTACAAGGAGAAGAAAGCATACAAAATAATATAAAAATTATTTTGGAGGGTTTAAATTGAGCGAACTAAAAAAAATAGGAAATGTTGATAAAAAACAAGATAAAAAAAGTATACCAAAAAAAAGAATATTTATTTATTTAATATTAATATTTATATCAATCTATATTTTTTATACAATATATCTTTTGATAAAACAACCTACAGATGTTTTTACAGTTGAAGAAGGAAAATTATATCAAGAAGAAACAGACATAGGTTATGTAATAAGAAAAGAAACTGTTGTAAAAGGAGAAAACTATAAAAATGGTATTGAATATATAAAAGCAGAAGGCGAGAAGGCCTCAAAAAATGAAAATATATTTAGATATTATAGCAAAAATGAAGAATCATTGAAACAAAAAATATCTGAATTAGATGGCAAAATTCAAGAAGTTATGACAAATGACAATAGTTTGTTTTCATCAGATATGAAATTGCTAGAAAATCAAATAGATGAAAAAATTGTAGATATAAATAAAATAAATGATGTATCAAGACTTATTGAGTACAAAAAAGAAATAAATGAATTAGTTACTAAAAAAGCTAAAATTGCAGGTGATTTAAGTCCAAAAGGGTCTTACTTGAATCAATTAATAGAAGAAAGAAGAAAATATGAAAGTGAATTAAATTCTGGAGCTGAATATGTAAAAGCACCTGCTAGTGGAATTGTTTCATATAAAGTAGATGGTTTGGAAGAAACGTTAACACCAGACAATTTTAGCTCATTGAGTAAAAAGTATTTAGAAGATTTAGACCTAAAAACTGGAAAAATTATTGCTACAAGTGACGAATGTGGTAAAATAATAGATAATTTTTATTGCTATATTGCAACTGTAACATCATCAAATGAAGCTAAAAGTGCTGAAGTGGGTCAAAAAGTTAAAGTTAGATTATCGAATAATACAGAAGTTTCAGCAGAAATAACCAATATTGTTAGAGAAAATGATAATGACAATTTAATAATTTTAAAATTAGAAAAACAAATAGAAGAACTTATTAATTATAGAAAGATATCTTTTGACTTAATATGGTGGAGTTCTTCTGGATTAAAAGTACCAAATCAAGCAATAGTAAAAGTAGATGATTTAGATTATGTTGTTAGAAGCAGAGCTGGATATTTGAGCAAAATTTTAGTAAAAATCAAGAAAAATGGAGACAGATATTCAATAGTAGAACCTTATTCTACAGAAGAATTAAAAAATATGGGATTTTCAAATCAAGAAATAGCTAATTACAAGAAAATTTCTTTATATGATGAAATTTTATTATATCCTAATATTGAAAAGGTAAATTAATGTTACAAAAATATTACAAAAATATTAAAATACAATTACATTCTGAAAAAATATTGACAATATGGAAAAAAAAGTAGATACTTAAAGAAATAAAACAAAGGAAGTAATTTTAGGAGGTTTTTTTTATGGCGGGAGCTTTAATGAACAAAGTATGGGACCTATTTGGAATGGACTCAGCTGAACAAGAAGAATATGATGATGAAAATATATATGATTATGATGAGGAAAATGAGGAAATAGAAGATAAAAAAATATTTGGAAGAAAAAATAAAGAAAAAGTTGTAGCAATGCCACAAACACAAACAAATGCAATAAAAATGGTAATATCACAACCAACAAATTTTGAACAATCTGATGAAATATGTAGTTTTTTGAAAGAAAAAAAATCAGTAATAGTAAATCTAGAATATGTTAATAAAGATGTAGCAAGAAGAATAGTAGATTTTATTAGTGGTGGAGTTTATGCATTAGATGGATATATACAAAAAGTATCAAATTCAATCTTTTTAGTAGCACCATCTAACTATGAAATAACAAATGAAATGGCAAGAGAAGAAATGAAAAACAAATTATCTGTGTCATGGTTAAAAAACAACGGATTAAATTAATAAGAAAAGTCTATTGTTATAGGAGGAAAATGATGATAACACCTTTAGATATAGAAAATAAAAAATTTTCAAAACAAGTAATGAATGGATATAGTGTAGAAGAAGTTGATGATTTTTTAGATGATTTAACAGTTGATTATTCTAAAAATTATAAGGAAATAACAGAATTAAAAAACAAAGTTACAGAGCTAACACAAAGCTTAGAACATTATAAAACAATAGAAGAAACATTACAAAATACATTAATAATGGCACAATCTACAGCAGAAGATGTAAAAAAAGTAGCAAGACAACAAGCTGAACAAATAATAAATGAAGCAAAAGGTACAGCACAAAAACAAGCTAATGACTTGGATAATGAAATTATAGCTAAAAAGAAACAACTAGATGATGTAAAAAAACAATTTGATATATACAAAGCAAAAATGGAATCTTTATTAATATCACAGCTTGAATTAATAAAGGATATAAACAAAGAAGAAGACAATACATTTTAATTGTATTCTTGCATATAAACCATAAAAAAAGATTTAAATTAAAATTTAATTTTGATTTAAGTCTTTTTTATGTATATAAAAATGCTATAATTGCTACCTTATTTAAGATTTCATGGCTTTATTGTATGTTACAGAACTGTTAAATGTATATTACAATTGTATTAATTCTATTGACATTATAAAAAAAAAGAATAAAATAATATTATCAAAGAAAGGTTTTAAATATGAGAATAATAAGTGGTAAAGCAAGAGGAACAAAATTATATACATTGGAAGGTGACAATACTAGACCTACATTGGATAGAGTAAAAGAGTCAATTTTTAATATAATACAACAGGAAATTCAAGAAACAATTTTTTTAGATTTATTTTCAGGCAGCGGTTCTATTGGATTAGAAGCAATTAGTAGAGGCGCAAAAAAAGCTATATTATGCGACAAATCTCATTTGGCAATAAATATAATTAAAAAAAATGTAGAAAAAACTAAATTCGAAAATCAAACATTAATATTAGAAATAGATTATGAAAAAGCATTAAAAACAATTAAAGAAAAGGTAGATTTTATCTATTTAGATCCACCATATAAAACTGATTTTGTATCAAATGCGATAAAATTAATAATTGATAATAAAATTATACATGAAAATACAAAAATAATAATAGAAACAGATGAAAAAGAAAGAATATATAAAGAAATATCAAATCTAAATTTAGAAATTTTAGATGAAAGAAAATATGGAAGAGCATATATTATATTTGCAAAAGTTACCAGTGCCTAAGTTCACTTAAAAAGAAAGGAGAAGTGCTAGAATTAACAAACTAGCATGAACAAAATATATGGAAATTTTTACATTGTTAGAAACATTAGAAGAAATAATAGAAAGAAGCAGAAATTTGCCATTTTCTTCTAAAGGTGTAGTTGATAAAGACGAAATGTTAGATTTAATAAAAGAAATAAGACTAAAATTGCCTGATGAATTAAAACAAGCAAAATGGGTAAAAGAAGAAAGACAAAGAATATTAGCAGAATCACAAAAAGAGGCAGATGGTATTGTTAAAGAAGCAGAAAATAGAATTATTGCAATGATAGATGAACATGAAATAACAAGAAAAGCATATGAACAAAAAACAGAAATTATTGAAGCTGCAAATGAAATGTCAAGAGAAATATCAAAAGGTACTAAAGAATATGCTGACAATTTATTATCTAACACAGAAAATGTATTAAATGAAACATTAAATAAATTAGGCAAAAACATGACAGAAGCTTTGAATATAATGCAAATTTCTTTAGAAGATACAATAAAAACAATAGAAAATAGTAGAAAAGAATTAAAATAAAATTAGAGTATAATTTAAAGCATAGAAAATATTAAAGGTCATGTGGTTATTTAGACTTTTAATATTTTTTTCAAATTATGGAAAATTTAAATTTTATAACTAAATTGATGGTTCAATTATCTAAGAAAGGAAAATAGACATGGCAAAAAAAAAGAAAAGAAATAAAAAGAAAAATACAGCAACAAAAAAAGATTTAACAATAGTAATATTAATAATATTAAGCATTTTATTAGGAGTTTTAATATATACTAAATCTGGATTTATAGGAATAAAATTAAATGAAATACTAGGAGGAGTATTTGGAATAATTGAATATGTTTTACCAGTTGGAATTTTTGCATTAGGCATAAAACTTGCGTGTGATGATAAAGAAGAATTTTCAGCGAAATTATTACAATATATAATATTTATTATAAGTTTATGTATTGCAATTAGTGTAATACAGCTTTCAGACGGAGAATTGCATGCAAATAAAGAAATGCAAGAAGCTGTGAAAGATGCTTATATATTGGGAATGCAAAATAAAGGCGGAGGAGCTTTGCGGTGCAGTAGGAGGAGTTCCACTTGTTAAATTATTAGGAAATGTTGGAGCAATCATATTATGTATAGGAGTGGCTCTAGTACTATTAGTATTTACATTTGGAATAAATATGTCTGAAATTATAAATCACTTCTTTGAAAATATGCAAGAAAGAAAACAAGAAAAATTAAAAAATAGAGAAGAAATAAGAGAACAAAAAAATGAAAAAGCAAGTAAAAAAATATCAGAAAGAGGAAAAAGAGAAGAAAAAGAACAGATAGAAGAAAAAACAAAAGATCAAATGGATAATCAAATTAAAATTAATTTTGGTGGAAGAATTTTAGATGATCAAGATGAAAAAAGACATTTTAAAAAATATGATCATAGTGGCGAAAATCTAGAACCACTTACAAAAGAAAGTAAGAAAAATAGAAAAGCAAAACAAGAAACAGAACCAGATGTATTAGAAAACAATTTATTTAAAGATGTTGAAGAACAAAAAGAGGAAAAGAAAAGAGCAGTATTGCAGTTAGAACATGCTATGACAGTAGAAGACGAACATTATGAATATCCACCAGTAGAACTTTTAAGTAAAACATCTAAAAAGCCTTTAAAAGGCGGAGCTAAAGCATTAACAGATACAGCAACAAAATTACAAAAAACATTATACAGTTTCGGTGTTTCAGCAAAAGTAGAAAATGTTTCTGTAGGACCTGCAATTACAAGATATGAACTTAAACCAGCAGAGGGAGTTAGAGTAAGCAAAATAGCAAATTTGGCAGATGACATAGCTTTAAATTTAGCTGCAGAAACAATAAGAATTGAAGCTCCAATACCAGGAAAACAAGCAGTTGGAATTGAGGTCCCAAATAAAGAAAAAGAAGCAGTTCATTTAAGAGAAGTTTTAGACGGAAATGAATTTAAAGAAAGTGAGTCTAAATTAACAGTTGCATTGGGAAAAGATGTTGCAGGAAATATACAACTTGCAGATGTTGCAAAAATGCCTCATGTTTTAATAGCAGGTTCAACAGGATCTGGTAAAAGTGTATGTATTAATACTATAATAACAAGTATAATATATAAAGCAAAACCAAGTGAAGTGAAATTTGTTATGGTAGACCCTAAAGTAGTTGAATTATCAGTTTATAATGGAATACCACACCTATTAATTCCAGTTGTAACAGATCCACGAAAAGCA
Source organism: uncultured Clostridia bacterium (assembly GCA_934157205.1). GTDB lineage: Bacteria > Bacillota > Clostridia > TANB77 > CAG-508 > CAG-269. Next base: position 33,753 of record CAKPHJ010000002.1, on the reverse strand, counting down.
GCAGGTGCACTTGCATGGGCAGTTCAAGAAATGGAAAATAGATATAATTTATTTGCTAAACAAGGTGTAAGAGATTTAAAAGGATATAATAAATCAATAGAAAACGAAGAAGGAATGGGAAAATTACCACAAATAGTAATAATAATAGACGAGTTAGCAGATTTAATGATGGTAGCAAAAAATGATGTAGAAGATGCAATATGTAGATTAGCTCAAAAAGCAAGAGCAGCAGGAATGCATCTTGTAATTGCAACACAAAGACCTTCAGTAGACGTTATAACAGGTTTAATAAAGGCAAATGTACCATCAAGAATTGCATTTGCAGTTTCTTCACAAGTAGATTCAAGAACAATATTAGATAGTGTTGGAGCAGAGAAATTACTTGGAAAAGGTGATATGCTATTTTTCCCTTCTGGTGCTTCAAAACCATCTAGAGTGCAAGGAGCTTTTGTTTCAGATGATGAAGTAGAAAAAATAGTAGATTTTGTAAAGTCAAATGGAACAGCAAATTATAGTGAAGATATTTTAGAATCAATTGAAAAAAGTAACAAAACAGATAAAGAATTAGCACAAGAGCAAGCAGATGATGATGAAACAGATCCATTTTTAATGGATGCAATACAAACAGTAGTAGAAACAGGACAGGCTTCAACATCTTTTATTCAAAGAAGATTTAAAGTTGGATATGCAAGAGCTGGCAGAATTATAGACCAAATGGAAGAAAGAGGAATTATTTCTGGATACCAAGGAAGTAAACCAAGAGAAGTTTTAATGACATTAGAAAAATTAAATGAGTTAAAAACAAGCAAAGATAGTGTGAATGTATAAAATATACAAGGAGGACAAATATGCTAAAGAAAAAAGATAAATTAATAGAAAAAATAGTTAAAAAAAATTATAATAATGAACTAGAAGAAATACTTGAAAAAAAGAACTATGATGAAAACACAAAAAGCATTCTCCTTAGTATATTATATAAAATAGAAGTAGCATATAAAGATTATGAAAAAGTAAAAAGCGAAGTAGAAACAAAAGAAGAATTTATACAAATGATATTAGAAATAATAAAAAATGAATGTGAAAATATTACAGTAGTAAGATTAAACTCAGAAGAAAGCAAAATTCTTACAAATAAATCGTTTTTAGTAGAAAAAGAAAACAAAAGAATAATATGTTACCCAATAGAAAGAAAACTATTATATTGTATTGCTAAAATAGACAAAAAACCAAAAATAATAAAAGAAAAATATTATCTTATAACAGATACATTATCAGAATTAATAAATGTAGGAAACAATATAAATACAGTAGAACCAATGAGAGATTTTAACGGATATTCATGGACAACACTATCAAGAGAAATAGAAAGTATAAGCCATAATCTTGTTTATCAAAATTTGAGAATTTTAATAGGATATAAATATTTGAATAAATGGATAAAAAGCAAAGAATATATAATAGATTATTTTGAAGTTTTTAAAAATAAATTTGCCGAACAATATGGAGAAAACTTACAAAAAAAATTTACAAATATATTAGAAGATTTATCAGTTTTAATAGCAATAAAATATAACAATAACCTAAAAGGAAAATTAAAAAATGATATTATTGAAATTGAAGAAGAAATAAAATTGGTAGAAGATAATGAAAAATTTGTAAATAATTTAACCAAAAATAAAAAAGAACTCACAAAACAAATAAAGCAAATAGATGAAACTTTAAATAATAAATCATTATTACAAGAAGAATATAAAAAAAGAAATGAAAATTTACCATTAGAAAAAAAGATATTTAGTGTGAGAATTTTGTCACAAATATTAATAGCAGAAAGAAATAAAAAAATAGATGAAATAGAAAAACTAAATGAATTATTAGTACCTAAAAAATTTATTGAATACAAAAAAGAATTAGAAAAAAAATATAAATTGCTACAATTAGTACAAGTTGAAAATAATGAAAAAGAAATAGAAAAATATTTAAAAAAATTACAATTAATATTTTTAGAATGTTTTGAAAAAAAAATAAAAAAAATTGAAACAAAACATGATATCATAAAAATGATATATGAGTTTAGATATTATTGTTTATTGCCATTTAATGATAAGCAAGAAATATATGAAATAAATGAATTAAAAACAAAAATAGAAGAAATACAAAAAGAATTAATAAATAAAGCAATTGAATTTAAAACAATAGAAAAAATTTCAAAAAATGATAATGTGAATTACATTGTTATAAAAGAAATATTTAAACTTAGAGTAATAAGTTTAGAAGATTTAAACGTAAAAATAATAAAAGAAAAAGAAAAATATTTTATGCAATTATTTGATGAAAACATAGTTGAAGAAAAAATTGAAATAAACGGATTAGAAAATGTAGATAAAAAAGATTTAAAATTAAATAAAAAAATGAAATTTTTTCTATAATATAAGATAAAAAGAAAGGAAGATTTTTATATGAAAATAACATTTTTAGGAGCTACTAAAACAGTAACAGGTTCAAATTTTTTAGTAGAAGCATGTGGAAAAAAATTTTTAGTTGATTGTGGAATGTGGCAAGGAAGAGCAGAAATAGAAGCTCAAAATGCAGATAAATTTGAATTTGACCCAAAAGAAATAGATTTTATGTTATTAACACACGCACATATAGACCATTCTGGAAGAATTCCTAGATTATATAATGAAGGATTTAGAAATAAAATATATGCACATAAGGCAACATGTGATTTATGTGCTTTAATGCTTCCAGATAGTGGACATATTCAAGAAATGGAAAATGAATGGAAAAATAAAAAAAGAAAAAGAAAAGGAGAAAAGGAAGTACTACCACTTTATACGGCAGAAGAAGCAGCAAGATGTTTAGAAATATTTGAAGCAGTTCAGTATGACCAAATAATTGAAATAACACCAGATATTCATGTTAGATTTAATGATGCAGGACATATGTTAGGATCTAGCATAATAGAATTATGGACAAATGAAAATGGAAAAGAAACAAAAACAGTTTTTACAGGTGATTTAGGAAATAATGATATACCTTTATTAGATTCTCCTACAATGATAGAAGATGCAGATTATTTGGTTATGGAATCAACATATGGAAGTAGATTACATTTAAAAAATGATGAAAAAGCTCAAATGTTTTTAGATATTGTTTCAGAAACATTAGATAATGGAGGAACTGTAGTAATTCCATCATTTGCTGTAGGTAGAACACAAGAAATATTATATGAAATTAATAAATTAAAAGAAATAAAAGATGATGAAGAATTTAGAAGAAAATATAAAACATTAATGAAAGCTTCTGTATATGTAGACAGTCCTTTAGCAATATCAGCTACAGAAGTATTTAAAGAAAATACAAATCTATTTGAAGAAAGAATACAAAATGAAATAATGAGAGGAGACAATCCTTTGGAATTTCCTGGTCTTAAATTTACAAGAACAGCAGATGAATCTAAAGCTCTTAATGAAGATGAAAGACCAAGCATTATAATTTCAGCAAGTGGTATGTGTGATGTTGGAAGAATAAAACATCATTTAAAACATAATTTATGGAATCCAAAATCTACTATATTGTTTGTTGGATACCAAGCAGTAGGAACATTAGGATACAGCATAGTAAATGGAGCAAAAAAGGTAACAATATTTGGAGAAGAAATTGCTGTAAATGCAAGAATCGAATATATAGAAGGATATTCTGGACATGCAGACCAAGAGGGCCTAATGAATTTTGTTTATTCATTTATAAAAAAACCTAAACAAATATTTTTGGTACATGGTGAACCAGAATCACAAAATGTTTTAAAATCTAAAATTGAAACAGAAGCAAAATTACCAGTAATAATACCAGAGTTTGGCGAAATATATGAATTAAATACAGAAAATGAAACAATAAGCCTTGCTGGAAAAATAGAAAGAAGAGTTTCAAAAACATTAAGAATAGAAGTTATTGAAAGACTTGAAAAATTAAGAAATGAAATACAAGACATGGATAAATATGTTAGAGAAGATGTAAATGATAAAAATTTGAAAGACGAAGATATATTCAGAATTAATGAAAAAATAAAAGATTTAGAAAAACAAATTATAAATGTAATAGAAGGATAGGAGGAAAAGTTTAGAATGAGTAATAAATATTATAATGAAGCAATAATTGGAAATAAAAATATAATTGCAACATTTACTAGAAAAGGTGAAATGCAAAGAATATATTTTCCAAGCAAGGATAATAGACAATACATTAATTTTTTCCATACAGGAGTTAAAATAAATAATTCGGATTTAATATATTTGCATGATGATATTAACAATGTATATAGACAATATTATGATCCAGAAACAAATATTTTAAATACTGAAGTAACAAATACTTATTTCAATTTAAAAATATTACAAACTGATTTTATATTAATAAAAGAAAATGTGTTAGTAAAAAAATATATTTTAGTAAATGAAAGCAAAATAAATTTAGATATAGACTTTTATATTCATTCTGAACTATTATCTGACACAAATAATTTAGTTGGCGGTAAAATAATTGATGGTGGAATGTTACAATATGCACACGATTTTTCTTTTTCTACTTTTGCTAAAGGTTACAATGTGATAAAACATCAAATAAATGGTAGCAAAGAAAATATAAAAAGAGGTGAAATATATGACAAAGACTATATAGGAATGTCAAAAGATACAAGCATTTGCTATGATTTAGGAATATTGAATCCAAATGAAAAAAGAACAATAGAAATTTGTATATTAATAGATGAAAACAAAAATATTTCTGAAATGGAAGATGAAGTAGAAAGAATAAAAAAGATAGACTTAAACAAAGAATATACTAATACTAAATCATATTGGAGAAAATATCTTAAATCACATAATACATTAAATATAAAAACACCTCAAAATAGTTATGAAGAACAAATAAACGAAATATATAAAAGAAGTATTTTATTATTTCCGTTATTAACAAACCAAGAAACAGGTGGAATTATTGCTTCTCCAGAAATAGATGAAGATTTTACAAAATGCGGAAGATATGCATATTGTTGGCCAAGAGATGCAGTTTTTATTACAAAAGCTTTAGACATATTAAAAATGGGGAAAGAAACAGAAAAATTCTATAAAGTATTTTGTAAAAAAACACAGAGCAAAAATGGCATGTGGGAGCAAAGATTTTATACAGATGGAAAACTAGCACCATGTTGGGGATATCAAATTGACGAAACAGCAAGTGTAGTATTTGGAGTATATGAACATTATAAATGTACAAGAACAGAAAAATTTTTAAAAGAAAACTTAAAAATGTGCGAAAAAGCAGTGGATTTTCTAAAAAGATATGTAAAAGATTGGTTAGGCTTAGAAGACAAAGAAGAAGTTTATAAAGATAAAGTTCAAGAAGAAATAGAGAAAGAAAATAAAAAACAAGAACACAAATATCATATAAGTTATGACCTTTGGGAAATGAACGAAGGAATTCATTTGTATTCATTAGCTAGTATTTATTCAGCTTTTGGTTGTATGTTAAATATATATAAAATATTAGGTAACAAAGTATCTGATTTTGAAAAGAATAGACTAAAAGAGGAAAAAATAAGTAAAAATGAAATGGCATTAGAAAAACTACAAGCAGAAATAAAAGAATATATTAATAAAAATTTATATGATGAAGAAAAAAAATCATATGTTAGAAATCAAGAAGACAAAAAAATGGATATAAGTATATTAGGAGCAGTAACACCTTTTTATGTATTTAAACCAAAGGAAAAAAGAATTGTAAATACAATAGATAGAATAAATTTATCTTTAAGAACATATACAGGTGGATACCAAAGATTTGAATATGATAACTATATGAATGGAAATCCATGGCCAATAGCTAATCTTTGGATGACATTATACTATATAGAAGCAGGCGAAAAAGAAAAAGCAAAAGAAACATTTGATTTTGTTGTAAAAACAGCTGGAAAGCATTATTATCTTGGAGAACAAATAGATAATAATACAATGAAACCAAATTGGGTAATTGGACTAGGCTGGTCACATTCAATGTTTATAATAGTATTAGAAAAAATGATAAAACATGAACTAATATAAAGGGGGCTCTTTAAATAAAAGAGAAAGAAAAAATATGAAAAATAGTGAAAAAGGAGTAACACTTGTAGCTTTAGTTACAACTATAATTGTACTTATAATAATAGCAGGTGTTTCTATAGGAAATATAAATAAAGGTACCATAAAAGAAACAAAAGAAAAAACAGCAGAAGCTCAAAAGGAAAGCATTATAGAAAAAATTGAGGCAGATATATATAATGAAAAAATAAAAAAAGGAAGAGATTTGAACAATAGTGAAGCTAAAGCAATATTAGAAAAGTATGGAACAATTACTGAAAATGATGGAAAAGAAACATTAAAAGTTAATGAAGATTCAGATGAAAATACCGAAATATTAATAGATGTAGATACAATAATTGGTTACCAAAAATAATGATTTTTAGGTTACAGGATAAGGGTTTTTAATATTTATTTATTAAAAACATTGAAATATAATTTTAAAATATCAATTCCTCGGCTTATTACAAAATATAAGAAATTCTAACTTATTTTCTGGCACCCTTCCGCTATACGCGAACTCTTTCCAGAAAATTTCGTAAGAATTTCTAAAATTTTTCCATTCACATTCGTCATTGAATTTGAAAATTATATTTTCAATGTTTTTTTTATTAATTTTTTTCTAAACCATTATCCTGTAACGTTTTTAGAAACTTATTATAAAAATAGCCTTGAAATTTAAATATTTTTGTTATAAAATGATAATACTAAAATTAAGGAGGAATCTAACATGAATAAAAAAACAATAAAAGATATTAATTTAAAAGAAAAAAAAGTATTAGTACGTTGTGACTTTAATGTACCAATGGACGAACAAAGAAACATAACAGACAATACAAGAATAGTTTCAGCACTACCTACAATAAAATACTTATTGAACGAAAATTGTGCAATAATACTTTGCTCACATTTAGGAAGACCAAAGGGAGAATTTAAAGAAGAATTTTCATTAAAACCAGTTGCAAAAGAACTTTCAAGATTATTAAATAAAGAAGTTATTATGGCAAAAGATGTTATTGGTGAAGATGCAAAATCAAAAGCCAAAGAACTTAAAAATGGTCAAATAATGTTACTTGAGAATGTAAGATTCCATAGAGAAGAAACAGATAATGACGAAAATTTTGCTAAAGAATTAGCTAGTATGGCAGAAATATATGTAAGTGATGCATTTGGAACTGTACACAGAGCTCATGCATCAACAGCAGGTGTTGCAAAATTTTTACCAGCTGTAGCAGGATTATTAATTGAAAAAGAACTTAAATTTTTAGGTGCAGCAGTTACAAATCCAGAAAGACCATTTGTAGCTATTTTAGGAGGAGCAAAAGTATCTGATAAAATAGGTGTTATAGATAGTTTACTAGAAAAAGTAGATACATTAATAATCGGTGGTGGAATGGCATATACATTTTTTAAGGCACAAGGTTATGAAGTTGGAAATTCAATATGTGAATTAGACAAATTAGATTTAGCTAGAGAAGCAATGCAAAAAGCAAAAGAAAAAGGTGTAAAATTAATGCTTCCTGTAGATACAAAAGTTGGTAAAGAATTTAAAGAAGACACAGAAAGCAAAACAGTAAAATATAATGAAATACCTTCAGACTGGGAAGGATTTGATATTGGAGAAGAAACAATAAAAATCTTTGAAGAAGAAATAAGAAAAGCAAAAACAGTTGTATGGAATGGACCTTTAGGATTATTTGAGTTTGATCAATTTGCAATAGGAACAAATGCAATAGCAAAAACTTTATCTCAAATAGATGCAGTAACTATAATAGGTGGTGGAGATTCAGCAGCAGCAGTAAAAAAAGCTGGATTAGAAAATAAAATGACACATATATCAACAGGTGGAGGAGCATCATTAGAATTTTTAGAAGGAAAAAAATTACCTGGAATAGAATGCTTATTAGATAAATAATAATTGTAAAAAAGAAAGGACAATTTATAATGAGAAAAAAAGTAATAGCAGGAAACTGGAAGATGAACATGCTTCCAAATGAAGCAATGGCATTTATAGAAGAATTAGCTCCATTAGTTAAAGATACAAAAAATGAAGTTATATTATGTGTACCATATACTGATTTATTTTATGCATTATTAACTGCACAAGATACAAATATAAAAATAGGAGCACAAAATATGCATTTTGAAGAAACAGGAGCATATACAGGTGAAGTTTCAGGAAAAATGTTAAAATCAATAAATGTTGAATATGTAATAATAGGTCATTCAGAAAGAAGACAATATTTTAACGAAACAGATGAAAGTGTAAATAAAAAAGTAAAAGCTTCATTTAAATATGGTTTAAAACCAATAGTGTGTGTTGGAGAAACATTAGAACAAAGAGAAAATGGAAAAACAATAGAAATAATAACAAATCAAACTAAATTAGCACTTGAAGGATTAGAAAAAGAACAAGTTGAAAATACAATAATTGCATATGAACCAATTTGGGCAATCGGAACAGGAAAAACAGCAACAAAGGAAGATGCAAATGAAAGTATAAAATCAATTAGAAATAAAATTTCTGAAATTTATGGACAAGAAACAGCAAATAGAGTTATAATACAATATGGTGGAAGTGTAAAAAGCGGAAACAGCAAAGAACTATTTGAAATGTCAGACATAGATGGAGGACTAGTTGGAGGAGCAAGCTTAAAAGCAGAAGAATTTAGTAAAATAGTTAACTTTGACAAATAATATAAATCATTAGAAGGGAATGAAATAAATGAAAGACAAATTAACAATGCTAATGATATTAGATGGTTTTGGAATAAATCCAAACAAAGAAGGAAATGCTATAAAATTAGCCAATACACCTAATATTGACAAACTAATGAAAAAATATTCAAATACTCAAATATTTACAAGTGGATTAGCTGTTGGATTACCAGAAGGACAAATGGGTAATTCAGAAGTTGGACATACAAATATTGGAGCTGGAAGAATAGTATATCAAGAATTAACAAGAATTACAAAATCAATAGAAAGTGGAGAATTTTTCTCAAATCCAGAATTTATAGCTGCAATAGAAAACTGCAAAAAGCACAATTCAAAATTGCATATATTAGGATTAGTTTCTGACGGAGGTGTTCATAGTCACAACAGACATCTTTATGGACTATTAGAAATGGCAAAAAGAAGAGACTTTGAAAATGTATATGTTCATTGTTTTTTAGACGGAAGAGATACACCACCTGCTTCTGCTGAAGGCTATATAGTACAATTACAAGAAAAAATGGACGAAAAAGGAATTGGAAAAATAGCAAGTATATCTGGAAGATTTTATAGTATGGACAGAGATAAAAGATGGGAAAGAGTTAAAAAATGCTATGATGCTCTTGTTAAAGGAGAAGGAAACAAAGCTGGAAGCACAATAAAAGCAATTGAAGATTCATATCAAAAAGAAGTATTTGATGAATTTGTTGAACCAACAGTTATATGTAATGGTGAAGAACCAATAGCTAAAATAGAAGAAAATGATTCAGTAATTTTCTTTAACTTTAGACCAGACAGAGCAAGAGAAATAACTCGAGCTTTAGTTGATGACAATTTTGACGGCTTTGAAACTAAAAAAGGATTAAATTTATATTTTGTTTGTTTTACAAATTATGACGAAACATTACCAAATGTACACATTGCATTTAAAAAAGAACCTTTACACAATACATTTGGAGAATATATAAGCAAAAAAGGTTATACACAACTTCGTATAGCTGAAACAGAAAAATATGCACATGTTACATTCTTCTTTAATGGAGGAGAAGAAAAACAATATGAAGGAGAAGAAAGAATTCTTGTGCCATCTCCAAAAGTAGAAACATATGACATGAAACCAGAAATGAGTGCATATGAAGTAACGGAAAAAGTATTAGAAGCAATAAAAGAAGATAAATTTGACTGTATAATATTAAATTATGCAAATACTGATATGGTTGGACATACAGGTAGTTTAGATGCTGCTATAAAAGCAGTACAAGCAATAGATGAGTGTGTTGGAAAAGTAGTAGAATTAGTAGAAGAAAAACAAGGAAATATGTTAATAACAGCTGATCATGGAAATGCAGAACAAATGATAGATTACAGCACAGGTGAACCACATACAGCTCATACAACAAATCCTGTACCACTTATTTTAGTAACTCCAAATAAAAACTTTAAACTAAGAGAAGGTGGCAAATTAGCTGACTTAGCACCAACAATGCTTGATTTAATGAATCTTGAAAAACCAGAAGAAATGACTGGTGAAAGTTTATTAGATAAGGAATAAAATCGATATGCTAAACCATACAAAAAAGATAAAGCAATTATATGAAGATATACAACGAAGATTATACTATATGATACCTGAAAAATGGGAAAAGCTTTACTTATATAGTTCTGTATTAGATAAACCAGATAAAAATAGAAAAACAGGTGAATTATTTTTCTATTATATTCCAAAGGGGATTTTTAAAAAAAATCCTGTAAATGTTTATGAAATACCATCTAAATTTAATTTAGATGAAATGCAATACATGAAATTAGTAGATATTTTATATAATAGAATAAAAGAAATAAGAGAAGAATTTAAAAAAAATGGAGAAACAGAAATCTGGAGTAATATTACTATGTCAATATATAATTTGAAATTTAAAGTTGAATATGACTATACAGATTTAATAAATTCTGAAATTTCAAGTTATGCAAGACATGTAATATGGAGACATAAAAATCTTGGCATAACACAGTCACAAATGAGTAAAGAAGAAAAAGAAATATTAAAAAAGTATGATTCCAACATTAAGGTTTTAGGTAGAAAAGAAACATATGAAACAGGTATATATATTAGAAATATTGAAAATATAGTAGGTTATACAACTGATAATTATGACTTTAATGAAACCGAAACAGACGAAAATATAAATCAAATTTTATATAAGAAAAAATAAAGGTTTTAATTATAAGAACTTGTGAATATTCAAGTTCTTATAAATAATAATATAATGAAATAATGAAAGGAGCAATTAAAATGATTTATTCAAAAGAATTAGAAGATATGTGTGTTGTAAAAAAAGGAGTAGACCATGGTCCAGCACCAATTCCTGAAGAAGGAAAATGGGTTAAAGCTAAAGAAATAAAAGATATTTCTGGTTTAACACACGGTATAGGATGGTGTGCACCACAACAAGGAGCATGTAAATTAACTTTAAATGTAAAAGATGGAATTATCCAAGAAGCGTTAATAGAAACAGTAGGATGTTCAGGAATGACACACTCTGCAGCTATGGCTGGAGAAATTTTAACAGGAAAAACAATTTTAGAAGCATTAAACACAGACTTAGTATGTGATGCTATAAATACTGCAATGAGAGAGTTATTCCTTCAAATAGTATATGGAAGAACACAAACAGCTTTTTCAGAAGGAGGACTTCCAGTAGGAGCAGGTCTTGAAGACTTAGGAAAAGGACATACATCACAAGTAGGTACTATTTACTCTAGTAGCTTAAAAGGACCAAGATATTTGAATTTAGCAGAAGGATATATTGTAGAATTAGGTTTAGATAAAGACGATCAAATTATTGGTTATAAATATGTACATATTGGAAAAATGATGGATAACATAAAAGCAGGAATGGATCCAATGCAAGCAATAGAAAAAGCTTCTGGAAAATATGGAAGATTTGATGAAGCTGTTAAGAAAATAGACCCTAGACAAGCATAAGAAAGAGAGAATGAAAAAATGAATATATATTTTTCAGGTTCAATATATGGTGGAAGAGAAAAATTAGAAGATTATAAAAAACTAATTAAGGAGCTTTCAAAATATGGAGAAGTACTAAATCCAGAAGTTGCAGATGATACTGTAATTGAAGATGAAGAAAATGTATCAGACTATGATATTTTTGAAAAACTAGAAAAAGAAATGAATAAAGCTGATATTATTTTTGGTGAGTTTACAATTCCATCATTGGGAGTAGGATATGAAATTGGATATGCAGATAGTCATAATAAAAAAATAGTAGGAATTTATGACAAAACAATTACACCTAAGATAACTACAATGTTTAGAGGAAATAAAAGACTTAAATTAATACCATATACAGATATTAATGAAATTATTAAAAATTTAGAGAAATTAATAAATAATAAGGAGGAATAAAAATGGCAGTAACATTTGAAAGTTATGAAAGAAGAATAGATCAAATAAAACCAGTAATGGAAAAATATGGAATAAAAGATTTTGAAGATGCATTAAAAATATGTACAGACAAAGGATTTAATCCATATGAAATAGTAAAAGGAGTTCAACCAATTTGTTTTGAAAATGCAGCATGGGCATATACTTTAGGAGCAGCAATAGCAATAAAAAAAGGTTGTACAAAAGCAGCTGACGCAGCAAAAGCAATAGGAGAAGGTTTGCAAGCATTTTGTATTCCAGGTTCTGTTGCAGATGACAGAAAAGTTGGATTAGGACATGGAAATTTAGCATCAATGTTATTATCTGAAGACACAAAATGTTTTGCATTTCTAGCAGGACATGAGAGTTTTGCAGCAGCTGAAGGTGCTATTGGTATTGCTAAATCTGCAAATAAAGTAAGAAAAGAACCATTAAGAGTTATATTAAATGGTTTAGGAAAAGATGCTGCTCAAGTTATTTCAAGAATAAACGGATTTACATATGTAAAAACAGACTTTGACTTTTTCACAGGAAAAGTAAATGTAATTGAAGAAATACCATATTCAGACGGAGAAAGAGCAAAAGTTAAATGCTATGGAGCAAATGACGTAAGAGAAGGTGTTGCTATAATGTGGTTAGAAGATGTTGATGTTTCAATAACAGGAAACTCAACAAATCCTACTAGATTCCAACATCCAGTAGCAGGAACATATAAAAAAGAAAGATTAGCAGAAGGTAAAAAATATTTCTCTGTTGCATCAGGTGGTGGAACAGGTAGAACATTACACCCAGACAATATGGCTGCAGGACCAGCTTCATATGGTATGACAGATACTATGGGAAGAATGCATTCAGATGCACAATTCGCAGGATCATCATCAGTTCCAGCACATGTTGAAATGATGGGATTAATCGGTATGGGAAATAACCCTATGGTTGGTGCATCAGTTGCAGTAGCTGTTGCAGTAGAAGAAGCTATGAAATAGTTGATAATACCAAATTACAATAATTTTATATAATATTAAAAAGAAACGTGGACAAATACCAAAATACGGTTTTGCCCACGTTTTCCAATTTATTGCTCTAAAAATATTGACAAATAAGTAAAAGCATGATAGAATTAGTAACTGTAATCCGCTTAGTCAAGGTGCAAAAAAATTAATTAAATTTAATTACCTTAATTTAAGGATTAGCGAGTATACAAATAAGGGAGGTGCATTTTAAATGTACGCAATAATTGAAAGCTGTGGAAAACAATACAAAGTAGCAGAAGGAGATGTTGTATTTTTTGAAAAATTAGATGCAGAAGAAGGGAAAAAAGTTACTTTTGATAAAGTAATTTTAGTATCTGAAGAAGGAAAAGTACAAATAGGAAATCCATATGTTAAAGGTATTAAAGTAGAAGGTAAAGTAGTTTCACATGGTAAAGGTAAAAAAATCATTGTTTTCAAAATGAAAGCTAAGAAAAACTATAGAAGAAAACAAGGACATAGACAACCATACACAAAAGTAGAAATTACATCAATAAAATCAACTGCTAGAAAAACAGCAGCAAAGAAAACAGCAGAAAAAGCTGAAGCAGTAGAAGCATAATTAAAAAAGAGAACATAAATAAAACAAAACCGAAAGGAGTTGAGAATAATGGCTCATAAGAAAGGACAAGGTAGCAGTCATAACGGAAGAGACAGCGAGTCTAAAAGACTTGGTGTAAAAAGAGCAGATGGTCAATTTGTGCTTGCTGGAAATATTTTAATAAGACAAAGAGGTACAAAAGTACATCCAGGTATTAATGTTGGTAAAGGTAGTGATGATACACTATATGCATTAATAGATGGAACTGTAAAATTTGAAAGAAAAGGTAAAGACAAAAAACAAGTTAGTGTTTACCCAGTAAATGCATAAATGTGTATAATTAAGGATATGGTATGAAAATTATCATATCCTTAAAATGTTATATAAAATAAAAAAATGGAAGGAAGAAAAAACATGGCAAAAATATTAGAAGATATTTCAAGAACATTTAACGAATTTTTATTATTACCAAATTTAACAGATGAAAGGTGTATACCAAGTCAAGTAAGTTTAAAAACACCATTAGTTAAGTATAAAAAAGGAGAAGAAGCAAAATATTATGCAAATGTTCCAATGGTATCAGCAATTATGCAATCTGTTTCAGGTGAAGAAATGGGAATTGCACTTGCTAGAGAAGGTGGAGTTGCATTTATATATGGTTCACAATCAATAGAATCACAAGCAAAAATGGTAAGAAACGTTAAAAAACATAAAGCAGGATTTGTAGTTAGTGATTCAAATGTAAAATCTGGAACACCTTTAAAAGATGTTATAGAGCTTGTAAAACAAACAGGTCATTCAACTGTAATAATAACAGAAGATGGAACTGCAAAAGGTAAGTTTATAGGATTAGTAACAGATAAAGATTATAGAATATCAAGAGACAATTTTGAAAGTCCAATTGATGAATTTATGACTCCAAAAGAAAAAGTAGTATGGGCACATGAAGGTGTAAGTCTTGGAGAAGCAAATGATATTATTTGGAAAAACAAAATAGCTTGTTTGCCAATTTTGGATAGTGAAGAAAAATTAAAATATTTAGTATTTAGAAAAGATTATGAAGAAAGAAAAAACAATCCAAATTCTTTATTAGACGAAAATAAAAGATACATTGTTGGTGCTGGAATAAACACAAGAGACTATGAAGAAAGAATCCCTGCTTTAGTAGAAGCTGGAGTTGACATGGTATGTATGGATTCATCAGATGGATATTCAGTATGGCAAAAAAATACAATAGATTATGTTAGAGAAAAATATGGTGATACATTAAAGATTGGAGCAGGAAATGTTGTAGACAAAGAAGGATTTAGATATTTAGCAGAAGCTGGAGCTGACTTTATTAAAGTTGGAGTTGGTGGAGGATCTATATGTATTACTCGTGAAACAAAAGGTATAGGTAGAGGACAAGCATCAGCTTTAATAGATGTTGTTGCAGCACGTGATGAATATTATGAAGAAACAGGAATTTATATACCAGTATGTTCAGATGGAGGAATTGTTCACGATCATCATATAACAATTGCATTAGCATTAGGTGCAGATTATGTTATGATGGGTAGATATTTTGCAAGATTTGATGAAAGTCCAACTAGAATTGTAAAAAAAGGTAATGGATATGTAAAAGAATATTGGGGAGAAGGATCAAACCGTGCAAGAAACTGGCAAAGATATGATATGGGAGGAGATAAAAAACTTTCATTTGAAGAAGGTGTAGATTCTTACATTCCATATGCAGGAAGTTTAAAAGAAAATTTAGCAATTACATGTAGTAAAATAAAATCTACAATGTGTAATTGTGGAAGTATAACAATACCAGAATTACATGAAAAAGCAAGATTAACATTAGTTTCACAAGTAAGTATTAGTGAAGGTAGTGCACATGATGTTATTTTAAAAGAAATAGATAATCAATATAAATAGAAAAAAAGTTAGAAACTAAAAAAGTTTCTAACTTTTTTGTTTGCCCATTTATTTATTCTTGAATTAAAAAGCTTGAATAAAACAAAGAAAAATGATAAAATTTTAAATGAAAATAAAAAGGAAGGAAAAGCCAAATGAAAAAATTATTATTTTCAGCATATTCTTTAGACATAGGCGGAATAGAAAAGGCATTAATTACATTAGTAAATAAATTACAAGAAAAAGGTTATGAAATAACAATTGTTTTAGAAAAGAAACAAGGAATTTTTTTAAAAGAATTAAACAAAAACATAAAAATTATTGAATATAGACCAAGCAAAAATAAAAATAAAATAAAAAGAAAAATAATTAATTTGTTTAAAAGAATAAAATTTATTATAAATAATAAGAACAAATATGATTTTTCTGCATGTTTTGCAACATACTCATTGGTTCGGGTCATTTACAAGTAGAGTTGCTTCAAAAAATTCATGTTTATGGGGACATGCAGATTATTTAACATTATTTGAAAATAATGTAGAAAAAATGAAAGAATTTTTTGAACAAAGAAATTATAATAAATTTAAACATATAGTTTTTGTTTCTGAAGAAGGAAAAGATAGTTTTATTAAAATTTTTCCTGAAATGAAGTCAAAAACAATAGTATGTAATAATTTAATAGATAATAAAAAAATTGAAAAATTGGCGAAAGAAAAAATTGAACTAAAAAAAGAAAATATAACAACTTTTTTAAATGTTGGAAGACATGATGAAAAACAAAAAAAATTGACTCGTATTATAGATGCTGCAAAAATGTTAAAAGAAAATAAATTTAATTTTAGAATTTTATTTGTAGGAGAAGGAAAAGATACTAATTTTTATAAAGAAGAAGTAAAGAAAAAAAATCTAGAATCAAATATAATTTTTATAGGAAAAAAGGAAAACCCGTATCCATATTTTGAAATATCTGATTGTGTTATATTAACATCAGACTATGAAGGATATCCAGTTGTTTTTTTAGAAAGTTTTATATTAAACAAACCAATAATAACAACAAAAGTATCAGATTATAAAGAAGTTGAAGGAAAATATGGATTTATAACAAACAAAAATGTAAATGATATATACGAAAAAATGAAAGAATTTATTAATAATGGTTTTTCAATAAAAGAAAAATTTAATGCAAATAAATATAATGAAAACATTATAAAAAAATTAGAAAAACTATTTTGAAAGGAAGAAAAATGCCAATTATAAGTTTTATTGTACCAGTATTTAATACAGAAAAATATATAGAAAAATGTCTAAATTCTATAATTAATCAAACAAAAAAAGAAGAAATTGAAATAATTATAATAAATGATGGTTCTACTGATAATTCAGATTCAGTAATAAAAAGATATATAGAAAAACATAAAAATAACGAAAAAATAAAATTTTCATACTTTTCTAAGACTAATACAGGAATAGCTAGGACAAGAAATTATGGAATTGAAAAAGCAAAAGGAAAATATATATTATTTGTCGATTCTGACGACTATATAGATAAACAGCTTATAGAAAATTTAGAACAATATATAAAACAAGATATTGATTTAATTAAATTTAAACTTAAAAGAATAAACAAATTAGGAAAAACAATAGAAAAAGTAAATGGTCCTGTTTTTGAAAAAATAAACGGACAAGAAGCATTTAATAAAATGTATAGTGAAGATGTTCTTTTAGACTCACCATGTATATATTTAATAAAAACAGAAATATTAAAAAAACATGAATTTAAAAGAACTTATCATGAAGACTTTGGGTTAATACCACTATTAATAATTAGTGCAAAAACAGTAGTATCTACACCATTTTATTTGTATTTATATGTTCAAGTTCAAAATAGTGTAACAAGAAACGATGATTATAAAAAAACATTAGTTAAAATGAGTGATTGTTTAGCCCATTATGATAATATGCTAAAAGAAATTTCTAAAATGAATTTACAAAAAACAACATGTGAAAATATAAAAATTTATTATACAAATGCAATAATATTAAAATTAAAAGAATTAAAAAAAGAAGACAGAAAGCAATATATAAAAGAAATAAGAAAAAGAAAAATGTACAATAATATAAAAGTAAGAAATTTAAAACAGTTAATAAAAAGAATGCTTTTAAAAGTAAATATTGGACTATATGTTCAAATACAAGGTAAGAAGAAAGAAGGATAAAATATGCCAAGAATCAGTGTTATAGTTCCATTTTATAATGTAGAGGGATATATTGAAAAATGTTTAGAAACATTAGTAAATCAAACTTTCCAAGATATTGAAATAATTTTGGTAAATGATGGTTCAAAAGATAGAAGTGAAGAAATAGCCAAAAAGTTTGCTAACAGATATGAAAATAAAATAGTATATTTAGAAAAAGAAAATGGAGGACTTTCATCTGCAAGAAATTTTGGACTAGCACATGCTAGAGGAGAATATGTTGCATTTGTAGATTCAGATGACTACATTGAAAAAAATATGTATGAAAAAATGTATAATCTAATTATAAAAGAAAGATGTGACATGGTAGAGTGCGATTTTTATTGGGAATATCCTAATAAGAAAAAAATTGACACAGGAAAGTTGTATAACAATAAAAATCAAATGCTTGAAAATGTTAGAGTAGTAGCATGGAATAAATTAATAAAAAAAGAAATAATTGACAAACATGGTATAGAATTTCCAAATGGTTATCAATATGAAGATGTAGAATTTACATATAAATTAATTCCATATATACAAAAAGTCTCATTTTTAAAAGAACCTATGGTGCATTATATACAAAGAACAAAATCAATTTCTAATTCTCAAAATGAAAAAACAATGCAAATTTTTGATGTTTTAGAACATGTAATAAACTATTACAAAGAAAATGGACTATATAAAAATTACGAAAAAGAACTAGAATATATATATGTTAGATATGCTTTTTGCAGTTCATTAAAAAGAATAATGAAAATAGAAGATGAAGAATTAAAAGATAAATTAATAAAAAAGACATGGGACATTGTAAACGAAAAATTTCCGAATTGGAAAGGAAATGAAGTACTTAAAAAAAATAAAACACTTAAAAACATATATATAAGAACATTAAATAAAAATACATATAATTTATATACATTAATTTTATCTATAATAGGGTAATAACTATAACAGAAGGGAAATTATTAATTATGAAAATAAATATAGACAAAAATAAAATAAATATAGAAAATTTATTATGTGCATTTATTATAATTTGCCCAATATTGGATATTTTAAGTTTTGCTTTTAGAAATAGCTTTAACTTTAAATTTTCACCTTCTACATTTTTAAGACCTATAATACCAATTATAGCAATAATTTATTTATTTATAAAAAAAGATAAAAAATTTAAAAAAACATTTTTAGGAGTAACAGCAATATACATAATATATGGAATAATTCATATATTTCTGTTTTCAAAACAAAAAACTGGAATAAGCTATAGCAATGAATTACATGAAATTCAATATTTAATTAATTACACATTTATGGTTTTAAACTTATTTTTATATATTTATATATTTAAAAACGAAAATATTAATAAACTAAAAAAAAGTGTTTTAATATCAGTAGTTATTTACATAGTTTCAATTTATATATCAATAATAACCAAAACATCATCAAGTACATATATTGAAGGTATTGGCTTTAAGGGTTGGTTTGAATCAGGAAACAGTATTAGTGCTATTCTTTTATTATCAATGTTTATATATTTGCCATATTTAAAAGAAAAAAAATACTTAAAAGTAGTAATAACAACATTAATACTAGTAGGAATTTATTTATGTATTTTTATAGGAACAAGAGCTGGATTATATGGATTTATTTTAATAACAATTTTATTTTTTACAATTGAAACAGTTGTAAATACAATAAAGAGCAAAAAAATAAACAAAAAAAATTTACTAATAGTTTTACTTATAACAGCTTTAATATTTTCTGTTCTTATAGTTTTTGGTTCAACAACAACTAAAAGAAGAAATTATTTAAAAGAAATTGAATCAAACATAAAAGATGAAACAAATATGCAGAATTCACATATTACAGGAAGTCTATTGGAAATAAAAGAAAAAATAGAAAACAATGAAATTGAAAATAACTATATGTCAGAAGAACAGCAAAAATCTGTAATGGATTTATATAAAATTGCAAATAAATTTAATGTAAAAAATAATGACCAAAGAACGCAACAGTTAATTTATAATATTATGTTAGTAAAAAATCAAAAAAATCCAATATTAATTTTATTTGGAAATGGATATATGGCAAATTTTAGAGAACTGGTATTTGAAATGGAAGTTTTAGCTATATTAATTAATTTTGGAATAATTGGATTTATTTTATATTTAGGTGGATATATTGCTATATTAATATATGCTATATACAAAGGAATAAAAAATTATAATAAAATAAGTGGAGAATACATTTTTTTAATATTTGGTGCTTTATTTAGTTTTGCTATGTCACTTTTTTCAGGATACACATTTTTTAATTCGTCTTCAATGATGATTATTATAGCAATATATACATGTTTATTGTGTACTACAAAAAACATAATAAAATGTAATGAAAATGAAAGGATAAAATAATGAAAAAAATATTATTTGGGATAACAAGTTTAACACTTCGGTGGAGCAGAAAGGGTTTTAGTAGATATTGCAAACAAATTGTGTGAAAATTATGAAATTACAATATTTACATTATATGCAAATGGTGAATTAGAAAAACAATTAAATAAAAAAGTAAAACTAGAAAGTATGTACAATATTTCATATTCTGAGTTGCCCAAAATAAAGCAAAAAATAATTGTACCACTAAAAATACTTTTGTTTAAGAAAAGTATTTACAAAAATAAAATAAATAAAAATTATGATGTTGAAATAGCTTTTCTAGAAGGACCAATAACAAGGCTATTTAGCATAAAAAATAATAAAACAACTAAAATAGCATGGATTCATAATGATATTTCAAAAGTTTTCGGCAAAAATATTAAATCAATTCTTAAACAGCATATAGATAAAAGCATATATTCAAAATATAAAAAATTGATATTTGTAAGCAAAGATAATTTAAAAGAATTTGAAAAGGAATATCCAAATATAAAATGTGAAAAATTAGTAATATATAATTATTTAGATAGTCAAAGAGTAATAAAAAAGGCAAAAGAAAACGAGAAAATTGATTTTAGTAAAGAGGTTCCAAACTTTGTTACAGTTACTAGATTAGTAGAACAAAAAGCAATAGATAGACTAATAAATGTACATGAAAAATTAATAAAAAATGGAATGAAACATAAAATTTATGTAATAGGAGACGGCCCAGAAAAAGAAAATTTAGCCAAATTAATAAAAGAAAAAAATGTAGAAAATACATTTTTGTTACTTGGAAAAAAAGAAAATCCATATCCATATATAAAAAATGCTGACTATTTTTGTTTAATGTCAAAATTTGAGGGATATGGAATGGTTATAGAAGAAGCTAAAATTTTAAACAAAAATATTATTATAACAAATACAGCAGCAAGAGAAGCGGTAAAAAACTATAAAAAGGCTATAATAGTAGAAAACAATGAAAATGCAATATACAATGGTTTGTATAATATAATAAAAAATCATAAAAAAATAGAAGAAAAAGAAGAATATAATTATGATAATACACAAAGAATTCAAGAAATTATAAAAATTTTATAAAATATAGTGACTATGAAAGGAAAAATATGAAAATATCTGTACTTACACCAACATATAATAGGGCAAATAATTTAAAACAATTGTATAAAAGTTTAATACAAAATATTAAATATGGGATTGAAATAGAATGGCTTATTATGAATGATGGCTCTACTGATAATACAAATGAAGTTGTAAAAAAATTTATAGAAGAAATTAATATAGAAGAAAATAAAAATTTGAAAATTAAATATTTTGAACAAGAAAATAAAGGAAAAATGTCAGCTATAAATACTTTGGTTAAGTATGCAACAGGAGAATATATTATAGATTGTGATTCAGACGATTATTTTACTTCAAATGCTTTTGAAACAATGAAAATAAATATAGAAAAAAACAAAAATGAAAAAAATATATATGCATTTTGTTTTTTAAAGTATAATGAAAAAGGCGAAAATATTGGAAAAGATTTTACTAAAAATAGAACTACATTGTTTGACTTACATTTTAAAGAAAATGATCAAGGAGAAAGAGCATTTTTATTTATAGCAGAAATAAGAAAAAAATATATGCATGAATTAGAAAATGGAGAAAAATTCATTACAGAAGCAAGAATGTATTATAAAATGGATATTGAAAATCAAATAATATGTTGCAATAGTCCAATTATGATTTGTGAATATCAAGAAGATGGGTACACTAAAAATATTAAAAAACAATTTTTAGAAAATCCATGTGGTTATTTTGAATTTTTTAAAGAAATTTTAGAAAAAAACATGTCTAAAGTATTGTGGAATAAAAGAATATATGCTATAAAACATTACATATTATTTTCAGTTTTATGTAAAAAGAAAAAGAATTTAATAAAAAATATTAATGACTTATCAAATAAAATACTAACAGTAATACTCTATATTCCAGGAGTTATTATGACAAAAATGAAATTTAAAAAATGAAAATGGAAGGAATGAAAAAAATGGGGGAACAATTTAATTATTTGCTAGAACCAGGTAAAAATAGAATAATAAATGAGGAATATGAAAAAGACAAACCTGTTATTTCTGTAATTATTCCATTTTATAATAGTAAAAAATATATAGAACAAACTATAAATTCTGTATTAAATCAAACATTTCCATATTATGAAATTTTAATAATTGATGATGGTTCAAAAGATAAAGAATCATTAGAAATTTTAA
Source organism: uncultured Clostridia bacterium (assembly GCA_934157205.1). Taxonomy (GTDB): domain Bacteria; phylum Bacillota; class Clostridia; order TANB77; family CAG-508; genus CAG-269. Next base: position 11,085 of record CAKPHJ010000002.1, on the reverse strand, counting down.
AATATATAGAAAATTTAGATGAAAGAATAAAAGTATTTCATAAAGAAAATGAAGGATTAGCTGCAACACGAGATTTTGGTGCGAAAAAATCATCAAAAACATGCAAATATCTAATGTTTTTAGATGATGACGACTTAATAGAACCTACTTTTTTAGAGTGTGGATATTTTACATTAGAAACAAATAAAAAAGCAGCATGGGCATATTCTGATTCAATTGGATTTGAATCATTAGAATATACATGGTGTAAATATTTTGATTCTGAGAAAATGAAAAATGTAAATGAATTAATTTCACAGGCTTTAGTTAGAAAAGCGGACTTTGAATTGGTAAATGGATATGAATTAAGAGAAAAATCAGTTAATGAAGATTGGAATTTTTGGCTTAAATTATTAGCAAAAGAAAAAGCACCAGTACATATGAGTTTTTTTGGCCAATGGTATAGGAGAAAAGAAACAGGAGAACTTCAAAGAGCAAATGATAACAAAAAAAGATCTTTAGAAATAATAAAAAATACAGCCCAAAATGTTAAAAAAAATGTAAAAGCTATACAATATCCAAGGTATAACTATAACTATGATTTAATTATAGAAAAACAAGAAAATATAATTGTTCCTAAAAAAATAACAAAAAATGAAAAAATAAATATATTATTTATAATTCCATGGATGATAACAGGTGGAGCAGATTTATTTAATTTAAATCTTTCAAAAGGACTAGACAAAAATAAATTTTCAATAACTATAATTACAACAGAACCTAATAAAAATGTATTAAGGCAACAATTTGAACAAATAGCAAAAGTATATGATTTAACATCTTTTTTAGATCAAAAATATTGGCTTTCTTTTATAAATTATATAATTGAAAAAGAAAATATAAATATTGTGTTAAATTCAAATAGCAAATTTGGATATACAATATTGCCATACATAAAAGCTAAATATCCTAAAATACCAATTTTAGATTATGTGCATATGGAAGAATGGTATAACAGAAATGGAGGGTATTCAAGATATTCAGTAATGTATGAATCTGTAATAGATAAAACTTTGGTATGTAATGAAAATAGTAGAAAAATATTAATAAATCATTTTGGAAAAAAAGAAAGTGAAGTTCAAACTGTATACATAGGTGTTGATGAGGAAAAATTTGATCCTAAAAAATATAATAAAATAGAACTAAAAAATAAATATTTAAAAGAAGAAAAAAATAAAAAAGTAATATCATATATATGCAGAATTTCTGAGCAAAAAAGACCGATGTTATTTTTAGAAATAATAGCAAAATTAAAACAAACCAGAAATGATTTTAAAGTTTTGGTAGTAGGCGAAGGAAATTTACTAAATGAAATGCAAGAAAAATCTAAAAAAATGAATATATACGAAAATATTATATTTACTGGAAACATACAAAATACAGCTGAAATATATAGTATAAGTGATTTAACTATAAATTGTTCTATAAAAGAAGGGTTAGCATTAACATCATATGAATCATTAAGTATGGGAGTACCAGTTATTTCAAGTGATGTAGGAGGACAAAAAGAACTTATAAACAGTCAAGTTGGAAAAATAATTCCAATAATGCAAAAAGAAGAAGATATATATAATAAAACATATGATCAAAAGGAAATTGAAAATTATGTAATAGCTATAAATGACGTGTTAAATAACATAGAATTTTATAAAAATAATTGTAGAAATACAATTTTAAATAAGTTTACAATAAAAAAGATGATACAAAATATGACAAATATACTAGAAAATACACAAAAAGAGCCAAATGAAATAAAACAAAAAAATGGAATTGCTTTAAGTAATAATATAAATATTTGTAAAGAACTTATAACAACTAATATAGAAAATGATGAAATAGAATATAAATGGGAATGTGCAGAATATGAAAGAAAAGTTTATGGACAAGCATATTCTATAAATAAAATGAATTATAAAAAAGAACTTTTAAAAGAAAATTTGTGGAAAAATCCAATGTGGAGAGCATTTATAAAAGTATTACATAAATTAAGAAAATAAAAAATAAGACTGTTGACAATTGCACAACAGTCTTATTTTGTTCTATATTTAAAAATTAGTAGGATAATGAAATTGACAATAATAATAATAGAGGGTATAATATGAAAGAAATAAAATCTTTTTGTAGGTGATTAAATGAAAAATATTTTAATATGCAGTAATGCAATGGGAATAGGTGGAGTTGAAACAGTAATATTAAACCAAATTGTAAGCTTCGTAAAAAAAGGTTACAAAGTGTATGTTACAGCAAAAAGTGGAGCTTATTCAAAAAAGGTAAATGAGCTTGGAGGTACATTTATAGAATTTGAATTTCCAGAAGAAAATCAAATAAACAAAGAAAGAGTTAATAAACTTGTAAAAATAATAAAAGAAAAACAAATTACAGAAATTCATAATCATAAATATCAATGTATTCCAACTGTGTTAACAGCTTGTTTTATAACAAATATTCCGTATTTTGCATATGAACATGGAATAAAAGACTCAAAATCATTTTACACATGGAATTATCCAATATACAAAGAATTGTTCCCAATATATTTTAATAATGCATATAAAATAATAGCTATTACACCTATGGTAGCAGATGTCACAAAAAAGGAATACAAATTTAGTGAAGACAAATACAAAATTATACACAATGGAATAGATTTTAACGAGTTCAATAATGAAACACCAAATTACAACAATAAAATAGAAAAAGTATTTATTGTAACAAGAATAGATAAAGAAAAAGTAAATCCAATATATAATGGAATAAAAATATTTAAAAAATTACTAGAAAAATTTCCAAGTGCTAAATTATATATAATTGGAGATGGAAATGCAAAAAATGAAATAATAGAATATTTAAACAAAGAAAATTTACCAAATTCATATAAATCTGAAAAAGAAACAACAGTAAATTTATTAGGAGCAAAAAGCAATATAAAAGATTACCTAAAAACAGCAGATTTATTACTGGGAATTGGAAGATGTGCATTAGAAGCAGTTGCAATGAAAGTACCTGTTGTAATTACAGGATATGAAGGAATAAAAGGTTTAATTACACCTAAAAATATGGAAATAGCAATAGAAGAGAATTTTCTAGGAATAAATATGCCAACAATTTCTGATGAACAGTGTATAAAAGAAATAGAAAATTTAAAAGAAAATAAAAAAGATATATTAGAAACAGTATATTCATATTCAAAAGATAAATTAGATTGTTACAAAAATTATATAAATATTCCAGAAGAAGTAGAACTTCAAGTTGATTGGTTTCAAATATTAAATATAATAGAAAAAAATAGAAATACAATAGAAGAGCAATCTAAAGACATAAAAGCAAAATATGAAATAATACAAAAAAAATATGAAGAAACAGAAAGTTTAACATTAGAAAAGCAACAAATAGAAGAAGAAAAATTTAAAATAGAAAAACAGTTACAAGAAAAAAATGAAAAACTAGAAGAAGAATTAAAAAATGTATATAATAGTAAACGTTGGAGATATACAGAGAAAATAAGCAAAATATTTAAAAAAAATAGTAATTAAAAATCTATTTAAAAACTATGAAAGGAATGGATAAAATGGCAGAAAATACAATAACAGACAAAAAAATTTCAATAATTATACCAGTATACAATTCAGAAAAATTTTTAAAAACATGTTTAAATTCATTAACAAAACAATCATACAGAAACATGGAATTAATAATAGTAAATGATGGCTCTCCTTCAAACTGTAAAGAAATTGTAGAAGAATATATGGAAAAAGATAAAAGAATAAAATATGTAGAACATGAAAAAAACAAAGGCTTATTTAAAGCTAGAGTAACAGGCTATGAACATTCAACAGGAGATTACATTGCATTTTTAGATGCAGACGATTATGTTTCTAATGACTTTTATAGAGCACTTATAGTAAAAGCTGAAGAAACAAATTCAGATATTGTATGTTCAGAACTAGTAATGGATTATGGAAAAAAAGATAGAAGAACATACAATTTATTTAAATTTCCATTTGAAGAATTAAATAATGATGAATGTTATGAAGAATTTTATAATCAAGAAGGATTAAACTTTGCATGGCATATAACTCCTAATAAAATTTATTCTAGAAGAATATGGGAAAGAGCAGTTGTAGAATATAAAAAAATAGATAAACATTTAATAATGACAGAAGATTTTGCATTTTCAAATGTATTATTTTACTATGCTAAAAAAGTAACAAAAGTAAGTGAAGTAGCATTTTTCTACTCAAAACATGATGGAGCTTCAACATCTGTTAATGATATTACTTTAAAAAAAGCAAGTAAAAATTTAGAAGATTTAACAATATCATTTTCTTTTGTAGAAAACTTTTTAAAAGAAAAACATGTATATGAAAAGTATAAAACAAAATTTGAAAAATGGAGAGCATTATATTGTCAAATGCACAAATCATATTTATTAAATATGAACTTCAAAAAAGAAGAAAAGGAACAACTAGAAGAAAAATTTAATACATTTTGTCCTAAACAATTTGAAGTTAAAAATGCAGGTTTCTTCAGTGCTGCAGAAACACCATGGAATGATGGATTAGACAAGCTAAAAGAAAAAATAATTAATGAAAAAACAAAAATTGTAAGTTTCGATGTTTTTGACACATTAATTACTAGACCATTTTTATATCCAAAAGACCTATTTACATTTTTAAATGAAGATTATAGAAAATTATCTAATAATTTAGGAATAGACTTTTCAAAAATAAGAGAAGAATGTGAAGTATTAGCAAGAACAGAAGCAGATAAACAAGAAATTGATGATGTAACATTAGATAGAATATATGAAATAATTAAAGAAGAATATGACATACCAGCAGATATAATAGAATTTTTAAAGAAAAAAGAAATAGAACTAGAATTAAAATTTTGCAAAAGAAGAGAAACAGCATATTCAATATATAAACTTGCAAAATATTTAGGAAAAAGAGTTATATGTACATCAGACATGTATTTACCACTTGAAGTTATTAGCAAAATATTAAATAAAAATGGATATACTAAAATAGATGAAATTTATGTTTCATGTGAAGTAATGAGAACAAAATCAACAGGAAATTTATATGAATATGTAATAAAAAAAGAAAAAATAGAACCAGAAAATATGGTTCATATTGGAGACAATTATAGGTCAGACTATGAACAAGCTAAAAAACATAAAATAAAATCTATATATTTTCCAAAAGCAACAGACATAATGTTAGACAAAAACACAACAAATAATTTAGCACAAATGCTATACACAAGTATGCCTTTTTGGAGAGATAACCAAACAAGTATGAATTTTATTGGAATAAGAAGTATGATAGCAATAGTGGCTAATAAATATTTTGATAATCCATTTAGAGTATTTAATACAGAATCAGACTTTAACATAGATCCATATTTAATAGGATATTATGCTGTTGGAATGTATATGTTTGGAGTTGGAAATTGGTTACTTAGAGAAACTGAAAACAAAGGTTATACAAATTTAGCTTTTATGGCAAGAGACGGATATTTACCGATGGAAAGCTATAATATTTTGAAAAAATATTATAAAAATGTACCAGAAGCAAAATATTTAAGAGTTTCAAGAAAAGCATTAATTTCTGCAATGATTATAAACAAAATTGACCTATATAAATTAACAGATGTAATTAATATTGAAAATCATACTCCAAAATATATAATAAAATATATAAAACAGAGTATAAAAAGCTATAAAGAAGAGAAAATAAAAAATATAATAGAAGAATATGGAATCAAATATGAAGAAAATATAAAAACAAAACAAAAATTTAATAAATTAGTAAAAATAATTATAAATGAATTATTTGATGAAGCAAAAAATGAGAAAAAAATAAAAAAATTAAAAGAATTTTTTGGCGAATACTTTAAAGAAAAATCTGCAACATTTGATTTAGGATATAGTGGAAGACCAGAACTTTATTTATCAATACTTTGTGAAAAACCAATAGATACATTTTTCTTAAATATAAATCAAGATGAAGCAATGAAATACTCAGATGTAGCAAATTACAAGCTAAATACATTCTTTTCTGCAAAACCAGCAGTTACTGGATTTGCTTATGAATCTATAATTTCAGAACTTGGACCATCAACAATTGGATATGACATTGAAGGAGAAAGTGTAAAACCTATATTAGAAAAAAATAACAAAACATATCAAGAAAAATATATAATAGGAATTATGCAAAAAGCAGCAAAAGAATTTATAAATGATGTTTTAAAAACATTTGGAGATGAATATAAAAAATTATATTACAAAGATTATTATATTTCATTACCATTTATGTCTTATATAAATTCTTCAAAAACTGTAGATATGTTAATGTTTAATTCTATAGGATTTGAAGACACAGTAAGAACAAAAGAAATAAAACCAATTACAGAAGAATGGTTATTAGAAAGAAAATATAGAAATCAAAGAAATATGAATGCCTTAATAAATGGAGGAAGTATAGCAGTTACTAATAATAGTTATTTAGACTATAATAATGTTGTAGACTTAGAGCATCACAGTAAATTAGCAAGACTAATTTTTTATGCATTATATGACAGACCAACATTTAAAAGAAGAATGAGAGAAATTTTTAAAAATCATAATGGTTTCTTAAAAATAGGAAAAATAGGATATTCATTTGTTAGAGGAACAAAAAATGTGGTATATAAAGGAATGCACAAGATAAAAGGAGGTAAATAGAGTGAAAAACGAAGAAGAATATGCAATAGAGGTACAAGATGTATATAAAACATTTGACGTATACTTAGATAAAGCAAATAGTTTAAAAGAAAAGCTTCTTTTCTGGAAAAGAAACAGAAAAGAAGTAAGAGAAGTTTTAAAAGGAGTAAATCTTAATATAAAAAAAGGTGAAGCAGTAGCATTAATTGGCGTAAATGGAAGCGGAAAATCAACACTATTAAAATTAATGACAAAAATAATTTATCCAAACAAAGGTAAAATAATTACAAATGGAAAATTAACATCACTTCTAGAATTAGGTGCAGGTTTTCATGCAGACTTCTCAGGAAGAGAAAATATTTATTTTAATGCTTCAATATTTGGGTTAACCAAAAAAGAAATAGACAGTAGACTAGAACAAATAATAGAATTCTCAGAACTACAAGATTACATAGATAACCCTGTTAGAACTTATTCATCTGGAATGTTCATGAGACTTGCATTTGCAGTTGCAATAAATGTCGATGCAGATATCTTATTAGTAGATGAAATTCTTTCAGTTGGAGATCAACATTTTCAAACAAAATGTATAAACAAAATGAAAGAACTAAAAAAAGAAGGAAAAACAATGGTATTTGTTACACATAGTTTGGGTTCAGCCAAAGAATTGTGTGATAGATCTGTATGGCTTAGCAATGGTAAAATAAAAATGGATGGAGATACAAATACAGTTATAGAAAAATATATAGAAGAAACAAAATAGGAGGAAGAATAATGGGATTTTTTAAAGGCTTATATGATTATAGAGAATTATTAAAAACAAGCATAAGTAAAGATGTAAGAGGAAAATATAAAAACTCTATTTTAGGAGTAGTGTGGTCATTTTTAAACCCACTATTGCAAATAGCAGTTTATGCTTTAGTGTTCCCACTACTTATGAGAGGTGGAGGAATTGAAAATTATACAGTTTTCATTTGCTGTGGTTTAATTCCATGGACATTCTTTTCTACTGCAATATCAAGAACTTCATTTACGATTATTGAAAATGGAAACATTGTAAAAAAAGTATATTTTCCAAGAGAAATTTTACCTATATCAGTTGTAACCAGTGAAGCAGTAAATTTTGTTATATCAACAATAATTATACTTGCATTTGTACTAGGTTATGGAGTAGGAATTACAAAATACATAATTTTTTATCCAATAGTATTACTAGTACAGTATTTTTTACTAATTGGAATTTCATTTATAGTTTCAAGTGTAACAGTCTACTTTAGAGACTTACAACATTTTATAGGTATAGCACTACAATTATTATTTTATGCAACACCAATAGTTTATGCACCAGGTCAAATACCAGAGAGCTTTCAATGGATTATCCAATATAATCCTATGACATACATAATAAATGCATATAGAAATATATTTTACTATAAACAATCACCAGATTTTGTAGCATTAGGAATCGTATTTCTAATTAGTATAGCATTATGTTTTATTGGTTATTTTATATTCCATAAATTACAAAAGAAATTTGCTGAAGAAATGTAAAATATTTAAAGCTTATATATAAGCTTTAAATAAAATATAAATATAAAATTATAATAAAGCTTGAAAGGAATTTTATTATGCAAAATAAAATGTTAATTCATATAAATAAAAAAAACAGTGTAAAAAGATTTTTTATAAATAATAAAAAAGATATATCTATTTTTATTGGAATGTTAGCATTTGTTTTTATTATATGTTTTAACTTCATGAAACCACATTATACAAATGATTGCTACTATGTAAATGCATATGGATATACTTATTATGCAAAACATTTTTTAGCATCAAATAGAATATTTAGTGCACTCATACTTTGGATATTCTTAAAGCTTGATATCCCATTATGGAAGGAACTTTCTATAATGGGTGTATTTTTAACAATTACAATGGCTATAGCGTGGTTTGTGTTGTATAAATTTATTATAAAATTTATAAATAAAGAAAAATCTATATTTTTTAATATTTTAATAGTACTAATTTCTTTTTTTATTGTTTTTAATATTTGTACGGCAGAAGGATTATTATTTGTAGAAGTTGGAACAATGCCTTTAGGAATTTTATTTGCAATATTAGGATCAATAATAATTGTAACAGACAGAAAATACAAATATATAATTAGCTTAGTATTAATAACATTATCTGGACTATGTTACCAAGCAACAAGTTCAATATTTGTAGTATTATCATTAGTTTTAATCTGTTCTAAAAATAAAGGAGACATTAAAAAAACAATAAAACAAGCAATAATAATATTTTTTATATATGGAATAGCTATGATAATAAATTTTATTGGAGTGAAAATTTGGGATAAAATATTAAATAATGAATTTAGAAAATTCGAAATGCCAACATTAGCAATTATCTTAAAAACAATATTTAAATATGCAAAATATATACTTATATATAATGTTGGTATAGGCACTAAATATAGTTATTTAATTACAATTGCAATTATTTCAATAATATTTGTAATAAAAGAAATTAATAAAAAAGAATATTTTATAATGTTAGAATATATAATTATAATTATTTTAAGTATATTAATACCAATAATACCAATAATTATTACACCAGTTGACTTGCAATATATTGAACCAAGAATGGCTATGTGTTTTGGATCTATTATAGGAATAATATTATTATTTTTACTTACAGTACCTAAAATAGAAGAAAACAAAATATTATTAACAATAGTATTAATAATATCTACAATAGTTTTTACAGGAAACTCAATATTTATGATTTCAGCATCTACTGCAAATTTAAAAACTAATAAATTAGATGAAATGATTGCAAAAGAAATAATTAAAGAAATAAATAATTATGAAAGTGAAACAGGAAATGAAATTAAAAATATAGGAGTAGCTTTTGATAAAAATTATACAATGTATTATGAAGGAGAACCAAGCCTTAGATGTTTTAATGTAAGAAGTATGGGAACATCGTGGGCAATAAAAGAAGTTTTAACAAAATATACTTTAAAAGGTTATAATAAAGTTGATGTTCCAGAAGATATAAAAAAACAATTTTTAGAAAAAGATTGGAACGAATATGATAAACAACAATTAGTATTTGAAAATGAAAATTTATATATATGTATATATTAGCCAAAAGTATAACTAAATAACATATAAAATTTTAGTTGTAACATATATAAAAAGAAAAGAGGATTAATATAATATGAAAAAAATATCAGTTGTAGTACCAATGTATTATGAAGAAGAAGTTGCAAATGAATGTTATAATAGACTAAAAACAGTATTAGAAAAAATAGAAAATTATATGTATGAAATAATATTTATTAATGATGGAAGTAAAGACAAAACTTTAGAAATTTTAGAAGAAATAGCAAAAGAAGATGAAAACGTAAAAATAATATCATTTGCTAGAAATTTTGGCCATCAATGTGCTGTTACAGCAGGACTAAAATATGTAACAGGTGATGCAATTGTAATTATAGATGCAGATTTACAAGATCCACCAGAACTAATTCCAGAAATGTTAAAACTATGGGAAAAAGGAAATGAAGTTATATATGGAAAAAGGAAATCAAGAGATGGAGAGTCAAAATTTAAACTACTAACAGCATCAATGTTTTATAAAACATTAAACGCATTGTCAGATGTTGAAATTCCAAAAGACACAGGAGACTTTAGATTAGTAGACAGAAAAGTTGTAGATGTTATAAATAGTTTACCAGAACACAATAAATTTTTAAGAGGTTTATTTAGTTGGGTGGGATTTAAACAAAAACCATTTGAATATGAAAGAAAAGAAAGATTTGCTGGAAAAACAAAATATCCATTAAAGAAAATGTTAAAATTAGCTAAAGATGGAATTTTTGGATTTTCACTAAAACCTTTAAAAATGATAGCTGTACTAGGAACAATATTTGGTTTAGCATCTTTTATTATTCTAATATATTCTATATTAGCCTTTATATTTAATTGGTTACATTTATCTGTTGAAGGAACTATATTATTGGTTGTTATGACATTTATAGGTTCTGCAATTTGTTTATCTTTATGGATGATTGGAGAATATATAGGAAGAATTTACGATGAAACTAAAAATAGACCACAATATATTATAGAAAAAACATTAAATATGAATAAATAAGAAAAATTGCACTTGAAAAAGTGCTTTTTTTATAGCATATCAAAAGTTACAGGATAATGATTTTTATTAATTTATTTACTAAAAACATTAAAAATATAATTTTTAAATATCAATTCCTCGGCTTATTACAAAATTTAAGAAATTCTAACTTATTTTCTGGCACCCTTCCG
>CAKPHJ010000001.1 GCA_934157205.1 uncultured Clostridia bacterium | reverse complement strand
AAATATATCTTGCCGAACTAAGGGAAAAATACATAATGGATCAAAAAGCCATTGAAGATGCTGGATATGATAAAGGATTAAAACAAGGTCTTAAATCTGTTGTAAAAAAAATGCTAAACGAAAAATTTGACAAAAATATAATTCATAAAATAACTGGATTGTCTTTAGAAGAAATTAATAATATTGAAAAACAATAAAAATATAATGTTAAATCCATTATTAAAATTTTTCATAAAATATATAGATATATTTTCATAATAAAAGACCTGTATAAAATAAATACATTTTTATACAGGTTTTAACATTTTACACATTTAATCCAGGTTCACAAATCTTTTATATGCTATCAATATTCAACAATAATTATTTACATATATTTTAACAAGCTAATTTTTTAATTACTTACTAAAAATTTAAAATTTTATCAACTATTTCAAAAAATTTCATTCCATTTGACGCTTTAAATAAAACAACATCACCTTTTTGTGTATTTTCCGTAATAAAATTGAAGATATTGTCCTTACTTTCAAAATAATATATATTTTTTTCTGACATTCCTTTGTTTTTAGCTGTTTCTGCTATACTTTTAGCATTTTCTCCACAACAAATTAAAATATCAATATTGTTTTTAACTACTTCTTCCCCTACTTTTTCATGAAGAATTTTAGCATAGTCACCTAATTCAAACATATCACCAAGTACCGCAATTTTTCTTTTGGCATTTAAAAGTCCTAAATATTTTAATGAAGCTTGCATTGATTCAAAACTAGCATTATAACTATCATTTATAATTGTTACACCGTTTTTTAATTCTGTTATGTCCATTCTTTTTTTAGTTAATTCAAATGTTTCAATTCCTTTTTTTATTTGCTCTGTAGTAAGCCCAATGGCAATTCCAACTGTTACTGCACATAATGCATTATAAACAAAATGCATTCCTCCTACGGGCACATTAATTATAAATTCTTCACCATTTGCAACACATGTAAAATTGCTGTCATATTTATCTAATTGTATATTTTTTGCAATTATATTAGATTCATTTTCAATTCCATATGTATATTTTTTTATGCTTGTATTTTCTAAGTTATATTTATGTAATAAATCGTTGTCATTATTTAGAATTAATAGTTTTTTGTCCATTCCTTCTAAGATTTCTAATTTGGCCTTTAATATATTTTCTCTTGAACCTAAATTTCCTATGTGTGATGTTCCAATATTTGTAATTATTGCTATATTGGGACGTGCTATGCTTGTTAATAAGCTTATTTCTCCAAAATGATTCATTCCCATTTCAAGCACCATTGCTTCTTCATCTTTTAGTCTTAAAATTGAAAATGGTAATCCAATGTTATTATTATTATTTCCGTATTGTTTTTAGTGTTTTATATTTAATTGATACAACATTTGCTACAATATCTTTTGTACTAGTTTTCCCAACACTACCAGTAATTGCAATAACTGGTATATTGTATAATTCTCTTTTAGCTTTTGCTATTTTATATAAAGCTTCTAATGTATCTTCTACTATTATTATTGTTTTTGATTTAAATTTTTCTATTTCTTCTTTTGTTATATTTACATTTGAAACTATTACACATTCTGCACCCTTTTCTAATGCCTCTTTCCAAAATAAATTGCCATCGAATTTTTCTCCTTTTATTCCTATGTATGTATCACCTTTTTTAATTATTCTTGTATCTTTTGAAAAATCTTTGCATATAAAATTTTCATCTCCTGTTAACATTTTTCCTTTTGTTACATCTAATATTTTTTTTATATTTAAATATTTCATTTTTTCACTTTTCCCTTCTATTTAATTATTAAAATTAACAGTCTATTATAATTTTATTTTTAAATTTAATATTATATTATTTAAAATTACTAAAATATAGAACAAACGCGGACATTAGTAATTTTAGTACTTATTAAAACATTTTGAAGTCCGCGTCTTTGTTCGTGTGCGAAATTTGAAATGCAAATTTCTGTACAATCTATTTCTACAATAGGAATTTCAGAGAACCTTCCTATTATATAATATTTAATTTTTTATTACTTTCGTATTATATCAAAAATAAATATCAAATTCAATTTGCATAAATTGGTTTTTAAGGAATTTTATAATAATTCTCAAAATTCATATTTAAAAATTTTATACTATTTATTTTCTACACTTCTATTTGCAATTTCTATCGCTTTAGAAACTATATTTCCACAATCTTTTGAAGAAACATTTTGCCAGCTTCCTCCGTCTTTTTTTACTTGTTCATAAACTCCTAACTCTTTAGCTATTTCTTCTCGCAAATTTTCAGATATTAGTTTATTATTTTTAGACATACAGACCTCCTATTTTTATAAATTGTTACAACTTGTAACTATCATTTATATTATTTGTATATTTTTTTATTTTATTATGACATTTTTTGTGTTTTTCTCTCTTTTTTTACTAAAATATGATATAATATATTAGATATTTTTATGAAAGGATGAAGCAACAATGAGCAAAAAAAATGCTACTATAGATAATAAAGAAATATCAAATATAGATTTACAAAAACAAAATAAAGAATTAAAACATACTCATAATCTTCCAACAGAGCCAACTACAAATTCATCAAAAATTAACACAAATGTTGCACTACAACCATCTGCAACGCAATTTGCACCACTTGCTCAAACCAAATCTGAACCTGTTGCGCTTGCTGGTTTAATTATAACACTTATAATAACATTACTTTTACTTTTATTTGTAATATTTACAGGTTATAATATTTTAAACTCAAATATAACTTATGGTGTTTCAATTAAAGGTTTTGATGTATCAAATATGAGCAAATCTGATGCAAAATACAATATTGATAATTATTTAAAAAATTCTTTACCAGAAGAAATTAAAATAAAGCATGGTGATTTTGAAGCAACAATTTCACTTTCACAAATTTCAGCCTCTTTTGATACCAAAACAGCTGTAAATAATGCTTATAATGTAGCAAGAAATGGGAATATTTTTCAAAACGACTTATCTGTTATATATACACTATTTAAAAAGCAAAATATAAATCCTACTCTTAGCATAGATAAAGAACAATTAACCAAAAATCTTGAAGACATTTCAACACAATTACCTGATGCTGTTGTTCAAAGTAGTTATTACATAGATGGAAATAATTTAATAATTACATCTGGAAAAGAAGGTAATGTAATTGACATTGATTCTACAATTTCAGCAATTGAAGAATCAATATCATCTCTTTCTTGTACAGATACACCAGTAGAAATTGTTGTTAAAAATGCCTCACCTAATTCAATAGATATTGAAGCAATACACAATGAAATTTATAAAGAACCTGTAGATGCATATTATTCAAAAGAGCCATTTACTGTGTACCCATCTGAAAATGGTGTGGATTTTAAAATTTCTGTAGATGAAGCTAAAAATATAATTTCTAGTGAACAAAAAGACGAATATACTATTCCTTTAAAAATATTATACCCAAATGTAACAACAAATATGATTGGTACTGAAGCATTTCCTGACTTACTTTCAGAGTTTTCTACAAAATATGCTACAAGCAATAAAAATAGAACTACTAATTTAATATTAGCTGCAAATAAAATAAATGGTTATGTTTTAATGCCTGGTGAAACTTTTTCTTATAATAAAGTAGTAGGAGCAAGAACAATTGCTGCTGGATATAAAGAAGCCGCTATATATGTTCAAGGAGAAGTTGTAGACGGTCTTGGTGGTGGTATTTGTCAAATAACTTCAACTTTATATAATGCTGTTGTTTATGCAAATTTAGAAGTAACCTCAAGAACTAATCACCAATTTGTGCCATCTTATGTTACTGCAAGTCGTGATGCAACTGTTGTTTATGGCTCTATAGATTTTCAATTTAAAAATAATAGAGATTATCCAATTAAGTTGGTATGTTCTGTTTCTGGTGGAATAGCAAACTTTAAAATTTTTGGTTTAAAACAAGACAATGACTGTGATGTAGAAATTTCTTCTTATGAAACAGGTAGAACTTCTACAGCAATATATTCTGAAGCATATAAAATATTAAAAAAAGATGGAAAAGTAATTTCAACACAATTGCTTTCAAAAGATACTTATAAAAGACATTAATTTAAATTAATCACTTTTAGTTTAACTGCAACAGTTTTAGTTTGTTTTATTTGTTCATTTTTCATTATAAAATATACAAAAAAAAGAGGTGTTATAATGAACGAATTAAATTATGTAGAAATAGGACAAAGAATCAAATTGAAAAGAAAAGAACTAAAATTGACACAAGAAAAACTATCAGAAATATTAGATGTTTCACCTTCTTATATTAGTGAAATTGAAAGAGGAACAAGTATTAGCAGTATTTCAACAATTACTAAAATTGCTCAAATACTTGATTTAAGTTTAGATTATTTAATTTATGGTATAACTCAATCAAATTCAGATTTTACTTTTTCTGAATTATTAAAAACTATACCAAAAAAAGAACATAAATTTTATATAAAGTTATGTGAAAACATTGCAAAAACTTTTAAAGATACAAACACATAACAAATAAAAGTAATATTATAACTCTGTTTATATAATAGTGGAGAAGCTCATTTACTATTATATAAACAGCTATAATTACTAAACAAATGAAATTATTTTATATAAACATTTATTTATTAAACACTTAAAATTATTTTATATAGACATTTTGAAGTTGTTCAAATTCTAGCACTATTTGATTTTCTACTATACTTGCCTTTCTTAATTGATACATATTAAATTCTATTTTATTTTCTTTTTCGCTTTTTTCTTTTAAAATTAAATTATAATTTTCATAATTAATTTCTAGCTCTTTTATTTTAATTTGAGTTGTTATTATTCCTTTTAATTGTATTTCTACCTTTTGGTTTGTTTTTTCTTTTATTTTTTTTATACATTCTTCAATAGTCATTTGCGTTCCTCCTATATTTTTTTCAACTCTTTTTTTAATTTTCTAGAATCATAATTCTTTCTTATACTTTATGCTTTATTTTCAAACATGTCAATTTTAGCTTTCTAAACAAATTTATTTATTTGCTTTAATATTTTTAGTTTCTCTTCAATAAACTCTTTGTTTTTCATTTTTTGAAAAAATTGGGAATCACATCGTCAGTGTACCATTTGGTGTATTAGTTATAATTAAAATATCTTCTTCTCTTCCATTTTCTGCATTTATATATACTAAAAATTCCCTATCTTCTACTTTTCCTTTAAATTCATAACATAATAGTTCACTTTTCCACTCAGTTGGAATTACAGCTAAACCTTCACTTTCTATTTGTAAATCTTTATTTAAATTCCTTTTAGCTTCTTCCTTAGATATTTTTACATTTGAAACATCTCTTATAGTATGATTATTAAGATATCCTGTTGTCTCAATTCCAAGAATTTGACCATTGTCTAATGCAACTTTAACTTTTATTAAATCTGGATACATAATAACATTATTTTGTTCATATGCATAGTTTATAGTTACAATTCCGTCTCGTTTTAAATAATATGTTTCTTTCATATTATCTAAACCTCTTGCTTTTAAAAACTCTTTTCCTTTTTCATTTGCTTCTTCTTGTGATATTACCTCAGTATTTACATTTCTGTCTGAATTCATATAAACAATATGTCCACCTTTTTTCGATACAGATATATTAACACTTTCATTATTATTAGTTATTATACTAAAATTATATGAAGGAATTGAAGAGTTTTCAGTATATCCTAAATTATTTATTTCTTTTATATTATCTTTTGTTAAAAATTTTTCTGCCGTTTGTTTTGCTTGATCTTCTGTAATATCATCACCCGTTAATCCCTTTTTTTCGCTACTAGTTATATGCTCAGAAAAAGCTCCATCATATATAAGTCCAGAATATTGGTGAAAATTTTCTTCTAAGTTGCTAAAACTTTCTTTAGAAATATTATCTACTTGTTGTGCTAAATATGTTGTACCTTTTTTTGTTAACTCTCCCCATTCAAACCTTCCAGTATTTAGGTCTTCAGACAATTGATTTAAAGTATTTTCTAAGTCTACACTATATGAATGTAATTCTTTTAAATTATTTAATTCATCTTGTGTTAAGCTTTCTTTATAAATATTTTTCCTAGATAAAGAATAACTATAATCACTAACTTGATTTAAAAATTTTTCTGTTTTTTCTAATTCTTGACTTTCAATTGGCAATCTAGCTAAATAACTTTGTGCCATATTTGCTTCTCTCCATAAGTTAGTTAATGTTTCTGCTCCATGTTCTGGAGTAGATGAAATTAATGATTTTGCAAGATATGTTTCAACATTTTGTACATAATCTACTAAATCATAAAATGCCATATTGTAAGAATTTTCTGAAGCTTGTCTATATTCTTTTTGTTTACGATATAACAAAATTCCTAAAATTGCAATAATAATTAATAATGTACAAATTATACTTAACATATGACCTTTTTTCAATCTGTTTTTCCAGTCTATTAATTTATTCATAAAATTCATCCTTTCATATTTTATTGCTTTTGTAATTTTTATTTACAAAAACGATGTTTCCCTATGGTTTTTACAAGTGGTCTTGACCAAATCCATTTATTTGTTGCAGTATTAGGATTGAAATAATATATGCAACCCCCTGTAGGATCCCAACCATTTTTAGCGTCTTGTGCAGCTTTATATACAGTTGAATTATTACTTATTGGTTCATTTATTTGACCATCTGAAACTGCTGTAAATGCTCCTTTTTGATATATTACTCCTGCAATTGTATTTGGAAATCCGAGAATGTTTTACTCTATTTAAAATAACCGCACCAACAGCAACTTGACCTTCATATGGCTCTCCTCGTGCTTCTCCGTTTATAGCTCTTGCCATAAGCTGTATATCTGATGAACCAGAAGACGCAGCATAAACATTATTATTTAATTTATCATTTTTTAATAATATTATTATCATAATAAGTATTGTTGCAAAAATAATTCCACTCATAAATTTGAATAAATTTTTCATATTACCACCTTTTATAATTTTACAAACAAAGAATTGTTTGCATTCTATTGATATTTTTAACTTTTTTTACGAAATCTATACCAATTTTTTGAATTTTTTTTTTATTTATGATAAAATATAAATGGATTTTAGAAAGGAACTAAATATGAAAAAAATTTTAATTTTTTACGCATCATATGGTGGTGGCCACCTAAATGCTGCAAAATCAATAAACGAATATTTAATTAACAATTATAAAGATATTAGTGTAGAAATAATAGACTGTATGAAATACGTAAATAAACCAATTGAAAAGGTTTCTGCAATAGCTTACAGAGAATTAGCAAAAAATGCTCCATGGGTATGGGGAAAATTATATAACGATTCTCAAAAAGGTCCTGTTGCTCACATTTCCGCAAGATCTAACGAAATTCTAGCTATAAAATTATTAAAACTTTTGCGTTTAAAAAAGCCAGATTTAATTATTTCTACTCACCCATTTGGAAGTCAAATGTGTAGTTATTTAAAAAGAAAAGGCAAAATTAATGCTAAAATTGCAACAATCATGACTGACTTTGCTTCACATGACCAATGGCTTATAGGAAGCGACTTTACAGATTATTTTTTTGTATCAAATGAAAAAATGAAAAAATCATTACAAAAAAAATCTATTCCAGAAAATAAAATATTTGTAACAGGCATTCCTTTATCAAATAAATTTTTACAAAAATATGACAAAGAAAAAATCATGTCTGAATTTGGTTTAGAAAAAAATAAAAAAACTATTTTATTTTTTGGTGGAGGAGAATTTGGTTTAGGTAAATCTAGAACATTTGAAATATTTGAAACATTTGTGCAAAATTGCATAAACACTCAAATAATTGCTATTGCTGGAAAAAACGAAAAAATGAAATTAGCTTTTGAAGAAATTGTAATAAGAAATAATGCTCAAAACTTTATACATATTTTAGGTTTTTCAAATAAAATTCCAGAATTAATGAGTATTGCAGACTTTGTAGTTACAAAACCTGGCGGTTTAACAACTACAGAAAGTTTAGCTTCTCATTTGCCAATAATTATTATAAATCCTATACCAGGTCAAGAAAGAGAAAATGCAAAATTTCTTGTAAGCAAAGGTGTAGCAATTTGGATAAAAAGAAACACTAATGTTTCAGAAGTAATTAATACATTATACTCTACTCCAGACAAGTTAGAAGAAATGAAATTTAACACAAAATTATTAGCAAAACCAAATTCTACTAAAGACATATGCCAAATATTATTAAACAATTAAAATATATTTCTATTATAGGAATTTTAGAAAACTTTAATATAATATAAAAAAGCTATATTGCATATATTTAATATGTAATATAGCTTTTTATATACTAGGAAATTATAAGAAACTTTAAGTTTCACAACTCAAAGTTAAAATAATATTTACAATTCTCTTCTTCCCTCTAAAGCTTTAGTTAAAGTAATTTCATCTGTATATTCTAAATCTCCGCCAACTGGTATTCCATGAGCAATTCTAGTAACCTTAATACCTAATGGTTTTATTAATTTAGACAAATACATTGCCGTTGCTTCTCCTTCAACTCTTGGATTTGTAGCTAAAATTACCTCTTTTACTGTTCCATTCATTAATCTAGCTAGTAATTCTTTTATTTTTATATCATCTGGTCCAACACCATTCATTGGTGATATTGAACCATGTAATACATGGTAAACACCTTTAAATTCATGTGTTTTTTCCATTGCTATAATATCTCTTACATCTTCTACAACACATATAATATTTTCATCTCTTTTTGGATTTGAACATATAAAACATGGATCTGTATCTGAAATATTAAAACATTTACTACAATATTTTAAATTTTTCTTTGCATTTAAAATAGAAGAAACAAATTCTTTTGTTTCCTCTTCTGAACTATTTAATATATAAAACGCAAGTCTCGCAGCTGTTTTATGTCCAATACTAGGAAGCCTTTCAAAACTTTCTATTAATTTTTCTATTGATGGTGAATATAATGACATTTGTTTCCTCCGTTAATTACATTAATCCAGGAATATTATATTTGCCAAATTGATCTGCTTGTGCACTATCTACTTTTCTTAATGCTTCATTTACACATGTTAAAATTAAGTCTTCTAACATTTCAACATCATCTGGATCAACAACATCTGGTTTTATTTTTATTTCTTTTATTACTTTTTCTCCTGAAACTTTTACATTAATAGCCCCACCGCCTGCTGATGCTTCAAATTCCTTTCCAGCTAATTCTTCTTGTGATTTTTGCATATCAGCTTGCATTTTTTTAGCTTCTTTCATAAGGCTATTTATATTCATTCCTCCGAATCCTCCCATACCGCCTGGGAATCCACCTCTTTTACCCATATTTATCATACTCCTTTCAATTAAATTATATTAAATGGTATATTTGATTCATTTGCAAAATTTTGTAATTTTTCTTCTTGTGTAATTGTTTTAGCTTTATTATCTGCAACTATATATTTTATTTGCATTTCTTTTTTACATGCAATCGAAACTAAATTAGATATTTCTCTAATATTTTCTGGTTTTTCTAAAACTGTTTTTCCGAATGATGACATTCCTTTTGGAAATTCTATAGCTACAGTCATATCATTTATTTCTTTTGCTTTAGTTCCAATTAAATTGGTATATAAGACGATTTTCCCTGTTTGTTTTAAATCTTTTACTATTTGTGGCCAATATTCTTCAGCTTTGTTTGAATAATTTTTGGTTTGTTTTTGATTTATTTTATTTGAAACATTGCTCACATTAGATTTTTTTTCTACTGATGTAGCATTTGCATTATTTGCTATATTAGCCACATTTTTTGTAATATTTGAACTTGTTACTCCATTTGTAATTTCTGGTTGATTATATGTTATACTTTTTATTTGAGGTCTATTACATAATTTTATAATTCCAGCTTCAAACATTATATTTTTTTGAGTTGACCATTTTATTTGACTTTCTAGTTCAGATAAATTATATATTAATTCTATTAATCTTTCTTTGTCTGCTATTTTTGATATTTCTTCTATTTTTTTCTTTTCTTCTTCACTATATAAATCTGCTTTTTTTGATACTTTGAAAACTAAAATATCTTTTATATATTTGATCATTTCCCATAATAAATTTGATATGTCTTTACCTTCTTTTAAGATATTATCTATAGATTGTAGTGCTTTTTCTATGCTATATGTTAAAATACTTTCAGTTATTTCGTTTATAAATGTAATTTTGGGAATTCCAACTAAATCTTTTATTTTATCTTCATCAATTTTGTTTTCTCCATCTTGAATACATCTTTCTAAAATAGATAATGCATCTCTCATGGCTCCTTCTGATAATACTGCTATGATGTTTAAAGCTCCTTTTGTTGCTTCTATTTTGCTTTCTTTACATACTATTTCTAGTCTTTTTATAATATCTTCATTTGATATTCTTTTGAAGTCGAACCTTTGACATCTTGACAAAATTGTTGCTGGCAATTTTTGTGGTTCTGTAGTTGCTAGAATAAATTTAACATGTTCTGGTGGTTCTTCTAATGTTTTTAATAAAGCATTAAATGCCCCTGTTGAAAGCATATGAACCTCATCTATTATATATACTCTATATTTTGCTTTTGTAGGCAAAAAATTAACCTCTTCTCGAATACTTCTAATGTCTTCTACACTGTTGTTTGATGCTGCATCCATTTCTACAATGTCTGTTAATGAACCAGAAAGAGCTCCTTTGCAAATTTCACATTCATTGCAAGGTTCACCATCTTTTGGATTTAAACAGTTTATTGCTCTAGCTAAAATTTTCGCACTAGATGTTTTACCTGTTCCTCTTCCTCCATTAAATAGATATGCATGCCCAACTCTATTTGCCATTATTTGATTTTTTAATGTTCTTGTTATGTGTTCTTGACCAACCATTTCTGAAAATGTTAATGGTCTAAACTTTCGATAAAGAGCTGTGTACCCCATTTTATTCACATCCTCATCGTTTTTATACTGATTTTATTTCCTATATAATATAAAATGGCTGATACTTAATCTCTCTATGGAAAGATTCCACATAAAGGATTCTACTTATTGCTGCTTCCTTCCGGACCTGACAAGATTCATAGTTCTTTATTGGATTCTCTCCATACAAAGATTAAGTTCAAACCATTTGTATTATATAATGAATTTATTAAATTTTCAAGTGTTTTTTCAAAATAGAAAAAAATTGTATTACAAGATAATGGTTTTATTAATTTACTTATTAAAAACATTAAAATATAATTTTAAAATTCAATTCCTCGGCTTATTACAAAATTTAAGAAATTCTAACTTATTTTCTGGCACCCTTCCGCTATTCGCGAACTCTTTCCAGAAAATTTCATAAGAATTTCTAAAATTTTTCCATGCACATTCGTTATTGAATTTTAAAATTATATTTCAATGTTTTCTTATATTAATTTTTTATTAAACCATTATCTTGTAAAACAATTATATAAAAACCTCCAATGTCAAAGTTTATGTGAATCTTTTAAAAACATATTGGCTCATATCCAAGAACTCTGTTGAAGTTTTTCCTTTTTCAACTACATCATCTACTGGTAAATTTAAATTAATATTTGTTTTAAATTTTGTTCCATTTTCTAAATTTACTATTAAATCAAATGATATTTTTGTTTTTAAATTTTCATTTTTAATTCCAGATTTTTTTAATAATTCAGAATGAATTATTTCTTCTTCATTAGATTTATACTCTGTTAACTTATTAAGAGCACATCTAAATGCTATTATTCCACCTTGATTTGAAATTTTTAAATTTTTTAAATTTGACTGAACATCTCCTAAATATTCAACACTATTTATTTCATTTTCTTCACTATTTTGAAATGTAGAATTTTGTGAAGTATTTGAAGGTTTATATATTTTTATTTTTTCTTCTGAATTTGATTCTGTATTTATATTTTGAATATTTATTGATTTTATTGCCTCTGTTTTTGAATAATTTTGATTTTTATCTATATATATGTAAATATCGTTATTTTGATTAATGTCAAAAGCCCATTTAAATTCATCGTTTTGTTTGTCTATTCCTTCTGACGAACTAATTACTGCAATTTTTGTCAATTTAAATGGCATATTGGTTTCACCTTCTACACTATATTTTAAAATTGTGACACCTGCTACAAAAAGTATTATTGATATAATAACAATTATTATAACAATATGAAAAAATTTACTATTTGTTAGATTTTTTAATTTATTTAACATATTAATTTATATCAATCTTTATAAATTTAGATTGATTCCTTTCTACTTTTCTTTTTTTCTTCTCTTAACATCTTGAAAAATTTTTTTAAAATTGCTTCACATTCATTTTTTAATATTCCAATTTCATATTCAACTTTATGATTAAATTTAAAATCATCAAATAGATTTAAAACAGAACCACAAGCTCCTGTTTTTGCATCTTTTGCTCCTATGTATACTTTTTTTATTCTTGAATTTATAATTGCTCCTGCACACATTGAACATGGTTCTAAAGTTACATACATAGTGCAGTCTAATAGTCTCCAACTTTTTAATTTTTTACTGGCTTTTTGAATTGCTAAAATTTCTGCATGTTTTGTTGTATCATATTTTGTTTCTTTTAAGTTATGTGCTTTAGCAATTATTTTTCCATCTTTTACAATTATACAGCCAACTGGCACTTCTAATTTTTCACAAGCTTTTTGGGCTTCTTTTAATGCTATTTTCATATATTTTTCTTCTTGTTTTTGTTCCATAAATTTTCCTAATTTCTATAAAATTGATATTTATTATACACCTTATTTAAAGTTTTTGTAAATACTTTTATAATTCTTTTTCAAAGTATATATATTTATATATATAAACAACCTACTTACATTATATTCGCAGGTTGTTAGTTAAAATATTCTTAATAAAAATCTAATCAATTATCTGATTCCAGTTGTTTGATAACTTTATTATTTTTTTCTATATTTCTTTCATAGTATTTTTTTAATTCTGTTAATCTATCAACTGATAATAAATTCAAAGCATCAATATTTCCATCTATATATTTAAGAAATTTCTTTTTATCAATAATCTTATTAATATAACTAGTGTCAACTTTTAAATCATTTTTTAAAAAATTTTGTTTATTTTTTCTTTTATTGCTCAATTTAGATTCTCCTTTGTTTTCTTAATTCTGACATTTTTTCTTCTTGTAATTTAATTGTTTCCTGTTGACCAATTATTTCTTTTATCAATTTTTCTTTTGACCCTTCGTTATTTTTTTCAATTGTATCTTGTAATTCTTCTGATTCTATAGTAATATCTATTTCTCCATTTTTAAATTTTCTTACTGTATCACACACAGTTTTATTACAAATTAAAGAACCAATTGTTTTTAAATATTTAATACATCTATCAACATCTTCTTCTGTTGGTCTTACTTCTTCTCCATTAATAGTTAAAATTGTAGTTTTCAAATATTCTGTTTTATTAAATGGTTTTTTATATAATTTATATGGATTTTTATAGCTATATAATTTTCTTATTATATCTGCACTCATATGTTGTTTTTTAGCAAAAGCTATCAATTCTTCTATACTTGTTTTTGATTTTTTTATATAATCTTCTAATGTTAATTTGCCTTCTGCTAGTTCTTGAGCTTTTCTTATCAATCCTAAATAACAATTTCTTGATTTATTATTTGACTCTATTTCAGAGCTTTTCTCCTCAGATTCTATTTTAGGTCTTTTTTCTCCAGCTCTATTATAGCCTTCTCTATCATAACCTTCTCTATCATAGCCTTCTCTATCATAGCCTTCTTTATCTGTTCCACGCACTCTGTATCCATATTCGTCAAAACCATGCTTATCAAGTCCATATACATCATAACCATTTCTATCATATCCATCTATATTATATCCTAATGCATTGTATCCATCTTCGTCTAAAGTTAAACTAGATTTTGATCTTACATAATGCCCATTTTCATTAAAACCATTCTGATCTATCCCATTTTCATCAAAAATTCTTTCAGCCTGTTTTATTTTTAATATTGGAAATCTGTCCTCATAATACATTCCTACATGTTCTAAATCCATTATGCTTTTTACTCTTGCATATAATCCACCTTTTATGACGTAATCACCTTTCAAATTTCCGTGTAACCCATTTTCCGAATTTATCAATACCATATTTATTTATTCCATCTTTATCAAATCCAAATCGATCATATCCTTTTTCATCGAATTGTGTTCCAGTTATTATATGAATTCCTTCTTTATTAAATCCATGTTTGTCAATCCCATTTTCATCATATCTAGAATTTGTTTTCAAATTTATTGCACCATGCCATTCTTCCTCACGAACTTTCCACGTTTTTTCTTTCATTTCACTATTCCTCCTTATATTATACGATTTTAAAAATATACCTCTTTATACAGTTTAACATAAAATGGTTTATTTTGCAAATTCTTGTGCAATATATTTCTATACATAATAAAAAAAAAACATTACTAATTAAAATTAATAATGTTTTTTGTTATACTAAAAATTTATATATGGCTATTATTATGGTGTGCCTAGGCGGACTCGAACCACCATCGGTCGCTTAGGAGGCGACTGCTCTATCCTGCTGAGCTATAAGCACATAAACTATTTTATATTATAATTTAATATATTAAAAAAATCAATATATTCGATAGATTTTAAATATAAATTAACAAAATAAAAAACTTATGTATCTAAATTATTTTAAAAAATATTACAATATAATTGACAAAATTAACATAAAGTTGTAAAATATAATAAAAGTACTTATGTACTTGTAGAACATTGACATTGAGACTATTGTCTCACCAGTAATAAAAAGGAGATTTGACATGAAAAAAACTAAGACCTATACTTGTAAGGTAACTACCGAGACTTGCACGACCTTTAAGAACATTCAACTCGTTGGTTCAACATCTTTGGTAGCAGAAAAAGTCACCACTACGGTTGAAGTCAATCAAAAGATTGACTTGGAAACCAAGAATCCAATTAAGGGACATACAACAAGAAAAAATCTCAAAACTGTAGTTAAGACGGTTACCTTCAAACTTAAGGAGGTAAATTTGAAAAAACTGGCTTCCTACAGAAACAGCGAAGTACCTTCATTTGTTTTAAAAACAAATGGAAAGTTCTACTACGCACGCATTCCGAAGGACATTTCTTTTTTATCCTCGAAACTTTTAGGCCAGCATCAGTGTGCAAACGCAGGGCATGAGTGTACTCACCTTTCGGCTGCTAGCGATGATAACGGTGGTTGCGAAAAAGTTCGACGGCTGTCTCAACGTATTGAGGATTATCCGTGGATTAGCGAAGGCTATGAAACTTTCAACACTAAGATGGACAGTTTTGTTGTTACACAATGCTCACACTATGAGCGTTGCCACAGAGAAAAAGTCTCTCCAGCGTATGTAAACAAGTTAAAACTGGCCATTGCTCAATACCAATGGCCCGATGTTGAAACACAGAAAGAAGTAAGAGAAAGAGTAAAAAATAACTCTTATCAATCGTACTATTCTGAAACCGAATAACGTCTCCCAATATTATTGAACAAGAAAACCGACATTCTCAAATGAGTTTGTCGGTTTTTCTATTTATTTTTTAAAAAAATTCAATATTTTATTAAAAATTTTTTTTATAAAATTTGGTTCATTATTAATAACTTCTAAATAAGTTGTATTTTCATTGTCATAATTATTTTCACAAATTTCATCTTTTGCTTTTTTAAATATATATTTGGGATTATATAAAGCTCTTTTTTCTTGTTCTTTTTTATTCAAAAATTTAGTATATATATCATTGTATTCTTTTTTCTCAATATCATCACATATATAATCACGGTATAAAATAGCAATAATACCTCTAGTTTTGTCTTTTATATTTTGTTCATTTAAACTTTTTGTTGTATCATACTCAAAACTATATGTATTTGAAGCATTATTTTTAAAAAACTTACGAATTTTTAACGGAATTTTATTTAATACGTCTATGGACATATTATTAAAAATCGAATTTATTTCAACTGCAACGTCTTTCATTTCTTGTTCCATTTTTATCTTCCTTTCTGTTGTTTTTTTATAGTATCTTCTTTTTTTATATTTGCCATAAAAGTCATTGTATCTAGTAAAGGCGAATTTACAAATAAAGTTTCTAAAGTTCTTTCAGATGTTGCAAGTTCTTTAACCTCTTCTTTATTTATTTTTCTACTTATTGAAATTCCTAACATTTCAAGCATTTGAGTTTGTTTATCTGATAAAGAACCTTCTTCTAATTGATCTACATATTCTTTAACTTTCTTCTTCAGTTGACCAAATTCTAGTGGCACATCTGTACCACACACATCCATAATCTTTTTTTGGAGTTTGTTTTCTCTAATAAAATCATATGCACCAAAGGTTGCCCATTCTGTTAATTCTTCTGGAAATAATGTATACATTGTTAAAACTTCTCTATCATCTATATCTGTATATTGTCCTTTTCCTTCTCTGTCTTCAATAATTTTAAACAAACAATCTTGAATTGAATCGCCTTCTTTATAATTATTCATCATTTGTCTTAATGTATCAACTAAAACTTCGTTTCTATCAGAATAATCTGTATAATCAACTTTTGAGTTTATTTTTTCTGTTAGAATATCATCATATTCCCATGTACTCATTTCTGCACCGTTTATTTCTTCAGAAACAAATTTATTATTTCTAACTTCTGTTACCAAATATGCTGCATTTAAGTGGCATCTTTCATGAGTTATAACTCCTTTTACATAATCAACAAAGATTTTATCTAATTCTTCTTGCGTTTTAGGTTTAGCTTTTTCAGAATTTTCTTTAACCAATTCCCTATATTGTTTTTGTAATGATGGTTCATTATAAACTATAATTGCATCATAATCTAATTTTAATTCTCCACTGTCTAATTTGTTTTTCCATTCTTCTAATTCCTTAACTGTAAATTCAACTGCCATTTTATTTAGTGGAATAAAACAACCTTCGGCATCTTCTAATTCTCCTGCAATAAATTTATCAACTATATCTAATATTTCATCTTCTGTTTTGTTAGATAATGATGTAGTAACTATAGTATCTCCTTCCCATGATGCAATTACAGGGACATCCCATATATGATCAAATACACATTCATCAACACCATAGATGCCTGTAACAAACCTCAAAAAGTCATCTTTAGAACCTTTTATTGCTCTTTCAATTAATCCATTAAATTTATCTTTCTCCATATCTATCCCTTTCCACAATAGTTATATTTTATATTAATCATCAATTTCTTGAACTACATCACAATAAGGCTTTAGATATTTAGTTCTAGAAGGATGTCTTAATCTCCTTAGTGCTTTTGCTTCAATTTGCCCTACTCTACTTCTAGATATATTATATTGCTTCGCAAGTTCTTCATCTGTTCCAGGTCTTCCACCATCTAGTCCAAACATTCTAACTATTATTCCTTGTTCTCTTTTTGTTGGTAATGTTGATATTACTTCTTTTAAATTTTCTTTTAAAGATTGTACCATTACTTTATCCGCAGTTCTATCTCTTTTTCTAAAACCTACTGGTAGTGTATCTTCTTCTTCCATATATACACCATCCATTATAACTCCAGTATCTGACTCTATAATTTTGTCTCCATCCAATAACTCGCTATAAATTGTTTCTATCTTTTCTTTATTAGCTTCATTTTGCTCTATGCTTTCTTTTTCTTGTAATTTTCTTAATGTTTGCAATTCAGATAATCTTTTTAAAGAAACTCCTAAAATATCAGCTATTTCATATGGTTTAGCTTCTCTTCCTAAATTTGTATGTATTTCATCTTCGATATCAGGAATCATTGCTAATTGTTCATTAACTATTGGGTTGGATTTTAATTCTCCACTTTCTCTATATGATTCTCCTATTATCCTTCTATATATAGCCTTACTAGCATATGTAGAAAATTTATACCCCAAAGATGGATCAAATTTATCAACAGCATCAATAAGACCTAAATAAGCTAGTTGATACTTATCTTCTAATGGCATTTTTAATTTTTCAATTCCTTTCCAGCTAGTTACCCATTTCGCTAATTTCATATTATGTTCTATAAGTTTATTTCTAATTTTTTGATACTCTGGTACATTGTTTTGTATATCTTCCTTTGAAAAACTTTTTAAATCAAAAAATAATTTTTCTTGATCTGCCTCATCTAATAATTCTGGTGTATAACTTTGTCCCATTTTAGGTATATGATTAAAATTAGGAATTTCTCCACTTATAGTACCATTCGTTCCTCTAATTTCTACACCATTATTATCTAACCAATTATATAAAAAATCTAATTCTTCATCGTTTTCACCTATGTCTAATATTTGATAATGAGCAATAATGCCTTTTCTAACTTGATTTTTTACTTTTTCTATTAATTCATCTTTTCTTTTATCTGAAATTTCATATCCTTCTTCTGAAATGTTATATTCATAATCTTTAGGTTTCATATACATTCTCCTTACTTATTAAAAATTTCTATAATATCAATATTTTTTCCATTTACATTCCAAAACTTATTACTTATAAGTGATAAAATTTCTTTTGTTTCGTTTAAAATATTTAAATCTGTAAAATTTGTATTTTTTAAAATTGATATTTTATAATCTTTCTCAGCATTTTTTTCTAATCGTTCTATAAATTTTTTGTTTATTTTATTATAATATTCATTAGGTATAAATTTTAATATTTCTAAAACTTCTTTGCAAGCTCTACTATATGTTGCATCATTGCTACCATTAAGTATTTTTTCCATTATTGAAATATTACCTTTTAAATTTGAGTTATTGATATCATTATATTTTAAAGAAAGACCATATTTTTTATTTGCCAAATTTATTTCTTCTATTTTATGTTCAATTACTAAATCTAATAATTCAGTATCTTCATTTTGGTCAATCATTGATGCTAAAATTAATACTTTTTTCCAGTAACTAACATCATTTTGTATTAAATCAGATAAAATTTCTTCTTTTTGTTCTACAGCTAATTTTGATAATTTTTCAAATTCCATATTAATTCCTTTCTCCTTGTGAAGCTTCTTTTATTTTTATATTATTTATATACGCCGCACAAGTCTTATGTATATTTTTTCTGCTATTAAAAATTCTGTTTAAAATAGCTAATTTATCCTGGCTCATATTATTGATACATTTTTTTTCATATTCTATTGCTATGGCTCTTTCATTTTCATCTTTACTATTTTTTAGTGCTCTATGTCCATGTTTATTAAAAAATTCTATGTTTTTTAATATTGCTAATTTTATATCAATTTCCTTAAAATCTTCAAATATTACTTTATAAATTATGTCTTCAGAAGAATACCACCTACTTTTCATATCTTCTTCTAAATCTGTAATATTCTCTGAGATATTTCCCTGTTGTATATATATTTCTAGCTGATTAGCTAATCTTCTTTCGAGTTCATCATTACTTTCTTTATCTGGTAATTTTCCACCATTTTGCGTCATAAATTCTATTATTCCATTTAAGGTAGCACACATTTTTTTATCTTCCTCAATACAAGAAAAATAGTTGCTAAATTCATCATTTTTTATTGTTCTCATCTTCCTACAAAATGTTATTAAATCACTCTTTTCTGTTCCTATTACCATCTTTTTATATTGTTCTTTTTTTATAAGTGCATATTTTCTTCTTATATAATTTCTGTCGGTAGGTCTTAATTCTGAAATTTCATCTACAACACCAATAGCTTCTAGTTCTTGTTCATTTAATGATACATTTGCTTCTAAAATATCCATAATTTTTGAAAGCTTTTTAAGTCTTTCTTGTTCTTTTTGTTTTCTATATTCTTGTTCTAGCTTTTCAGAATCTTCTAAAATTGAAAATAATTCTGCATTTTGTTCTATATTATAGTTAAAAGTAATAGATCTAATTGCCGTTTGTATAAACTCTGGTAAAATACGATTGTTTTTCAAATAATTGTTAGCAATTTCTATAATATCTTCAATATCGCCCCCATATACTTTTTTACCTAAAAGTACTTTTTCCCAAGATTCGTATTCTATATTATTATTATCTATAAAAATTCTTAATCTACTTTTTTGCTCTTCACTAAAATCAGATATGCAATGTAGATATCGTTTTTTGAGATTTTTTTCTTCAATTTCATTACTATTTAGTTTAGGTTTTCTATTATGTTCATTCACAAATTTAATATATCTTTCAATACATAAATCATATTCTGCTTTTTCACGTTCCCTAATACTATTATATCCTTCTAATTGCTTCAATCTTTCTTCATAAGTAATTGATAATTCTTCAGGCAATGGAAGATCTAAATCCAATAATTGCATAAATTGTTCATTATCAACATATCTGTAATATTTAGCAATGGTTGAGTATGCTTTTTCACTATCTTTATCACTAAATAAATACATTAATTTATTATCATTTGACATTTTATCTCTTAATAAATTTATTGAAAAATTAATTTTGGATGCTATAATTTTTTCTGGTGTAACTTGTTTACCTACCTCATTTAATACACTTAAAATTTCTCTTGTTTCATCCATAATTTTAAATCTATTTAATACGCTTTGATATTGTTCTGCTTTATCAGGATGCAATTTAATCTTTTTTTGCATCTCTTCTTTAAATTCTTTATAAACAGCATCTATAGCATTATGATTTCCAAAATTATTAACTAAATCAAATATTTTTATCTGTTTATCTCTTCCTGAAAAAGATAATGCTCTTCCTATTTGTTGAAAATATATAATAGGCGATGTAGTTCTTCTTAAGAGAAAAACACCATCAATTCCATTAACATGTACACCTTCATTCAATATATCTACACACAGTAATACTGAAAATCCTTCATTATTATTATTAAACTCATCTAAATTCGCTTGATTAACATCTCGACTATTTCTCAATTTTAATCCTTTTTTTCGATTTTCTTCATCAGTTTGATTTGAATAAACTTTATATTTTTTTACTTCTCCTAATTCAGAAAACCATGTATCTACTTTTCTATATGTTTCTTCCAGCGACTTTATATTATCGCAAAAAATTATATATTTTCCTTTTTTTCCTTTTATATATTTAGATATCATTTGTTGTAAATTTAATGGTTCATTGTTGATTTTTTGGCCTATATTTTCAAGCTTTCTTTCTAATTCATATTTTTCTTTTGATGGTGATAATTTTGAAACCTTTCTAGATATTTTATCAAATTCTCCTCTACAAGCTATTTTTGCGTTTATATACAAAGGTACCGGTAATAATTTTTCTAGCATAGCTTCAGATAACGAAATACTTGAAGCAACATTGCCATCAAAAATTTCCTGTGTCATATTTCTTTCATTATCCAGATATCTTATAGGTGTAGCAGTAAGACCAATAAATTTTTTAAAATCATTATTTTCTTGCAAATATAATTTTAATTCTTTTATTCTTTTATAAGTTTCATCTGCACCAATTCTTTGATATTCATCAAAAAATATTCCATCATACTCTTGATATAATTTTTTCATATCCATTTTTAAAAGATTTCTATATATCATAGTATCTACATTTATATCTTCTGGGGTTATACCAATTTTATAACAATCCGCTATTAATTGTTCAAGAATTGGATATGTTGGCGCTAAATAAAGATATTTTTTATCTCTATTTTCATACAAATATTTCAAAGCAATAAAAGATTTTCCTGTTCCTGTGGCATGATTAATTGTAGTGCACTTGTTATTTTTTAATGATTCTTGTAATAACCTATATGCTCGTTCATTATGTTCAAATAATTCCACTTTTTTCATATTTACTCCTTTAAACAATAATATTATATAATAAATTTTATTTTTTAAAAATTTTATTTATCCCTCAACAACTTCTATCATTGCCTGTTTTAATTCCTCTAATTTTTTCTCTGCCTCAATACTAGATGATTTTTTTACTCCCATATATAATTTTATTTTAGGTTCTGTTCCTGAAGGTCTGATACAACACCAGTTATCATCTTCTAGTTCATAATATAAAACATTTGATTTTGGTAGTCCAGTTTTTGTTATTTCACCTGTTTTAACATCTTTTATTATATCTTTTTCTATATCTTTAAATTTTATAACATTATATTCTCCTATTTTTTTGATGTCTGAATTTCTCATTTTTGTCATCATGTCTTTAATTGCTTGTGCACCTTCTGGTCCTTCTTTAACTATTGACACTTGTGCTTCTTCATAATATCCATATTTTTCATAAATATCTATCATTGCATCCCATAATGTTTTTCCTTTTGAATTGTAGTAACATGCTGCTTCGCAAAGAGCCATTACAGCTGATATTCCATCTTTATCTCTGGCATAATCTCCAATTAAGCAACCATAACTTTCTTCAAATCCAAATACATATTTTTTATCTCCAGTTTCTTCAGCTTTTTTCATTACAGCTCCTATATTTTTGAATCCTGTTAAAACTTCAATACATTCAAGATTATAATTTTTTGCAATTGCTTTAGCAAGTTCTGATGAAACAACTGTTGTTATAAAAATTCCATTTTGAGGTAGTATGTTTTTTTCTTTCATTTGTGAAATTCTATATTCTGCTATTAATAATGCAGACATATTTCCTGTATAAGATTTATATTCATTTGTTTTTTTGTCTTTTGCATAAATTCCTAATCTATCTGCATCAGGATCTGTAGCTAAAACAACATCAGCATCTACTTTATTAGCTAATTCTAAAGCTAATTTGAAAGCTTTTTTATCTTCTGGATTTGGATAATCTACTGTTGGAAAATCTCCATCTGGATTTTTTTGTTCAGGTACAACATAAACATTTTCCATACCAATTTCTTTTAATAGTCTTTCGGCTATTGTATTTCCTGTTCCATGTAATGGTGTATAA
This sequence comes from uncultured Clostridia bacterium, assembly GCA_934157205.1. Lineage (GTDB taxonomy): Bacteria > Bacillota > Clostridia > TANB77 > CAG-508 > CAG-269. Next base: position 84,435 of record CAKPHJ010000001.1, on the reverse strand, counting down.
ACTACTTTTAGTTTTTTTCCTTGTTCTTTAACTATTTCTGGATTTAAAATTAAATTTTTTAATGTATTTATATATTTATCATCCATTTCTGTACCAATAAAATGTAATAAATCCATTTTTATTGCTTCTTCTTTTGTTATAGTTTTTATTTTGTTAAAATTTTTTACATTTCTAACTTTGTTTATTATTTCTTTGTCCATTGGACTAATTATTTGTGAACCATCATTCCAATAAACTTTATAACCATTATATTTTGGTGGATTATGACTTGCTGTAATCATTATTCCTGCTGTACATCCTAAATTTCTAATTGTATATGATAATTCTGGTACTGGTCTTAAATTTTCAAATAAATATGCTTTTATTCCATTGGCACATAGAATTAAGGCTGTTTGCATACTAAATTCTTTAGACATGTGTCTTGAATCATAACTAATTGCAACTCCTTTATTTTGTGTTCCTTGTTCTAATATATAATTTGCAAGCCCTTGTGTAGCTTTGCCAACTGTATATTTGTTCATTCTGTTTGTACCAGCTCCTATAATTCCTCTTAAACCTGCTGTACCAAATTCTAATTCTTTGTAAAATCTATCTTCTATTTCTTTTTCATTATCTTTTATTGATAATAATTCTTTTTTTGTTTCTTCGTCAAATTCAGGGCTTTCACACCATTTTTTATATTCTTCTTTGTATTCCATACTAATCCTCCTTTACTTATATTTATATATTATCACAAGAAATTTTTAGTGTAAAGTTTTTTAAAAAAAATCACAAACTTAAGTGTGAGATGAAAATGGTTTAGGCTAAATTAATATAAGAAAGCATTGAAATATAATTTTAAAATTCAATGACGAATGTGAATGGAAAAATTTTAGAAATTCTTACGAAATTTTCTGGAAAGAGTTCGCGAATAGCGGAAGGGTGCCAGAAAATAAGTTAGAATTTCTTAAATTTTATAATAAGCCGAGGAATTGATATTTTAAAATTATATTTCATGCTTTTTAGTGAGTAAATTAATAAAGACCATTATCATCTCACACTTAAGTTTCATTACAACATTTAAAGATTTAATTTTTTTAATACAACAATAAAGAGAACTAGATTTATATCTAATTCTCTTGTTTTTTATTTTATCCCTTTATATTCTTTATATTTAATTCGAGAAACTATTGCAACCACTGTTAAAACAACTATTGAAACTAGTATAATTATTGTACTAATATTTCCTGCTTTAGGCAATATAGAACTTGCAAAGTTATTTTTATTGCTAACAGTGTTTAATGTTGTATTTTTCATTACACTTGAATCAATTTTATTTGTTAAATCTTCATTATTATCTGAAGCTCCAACTTGGTTGTCTACCCAACCTTTTATAACTCCCACTTCTTCGCGAACATCATCAATATTTGAATCGTCTAAATCTTCTATTTGTGATTGTAATTCTATTTGTAATGTTTGTACTATTAATGGACTCATTCCTTCTACATCTGCTAAACCTTCAACGTCTTTATTTAATTTTTGTTTTAATTCGTCATTTACTGTATCTGTTGAATTTAAGTCATCATAAATACTATCTACAACTTTTTTGAACTGATTTAGGTTTCCTAAACTGTCTTTATATTCTTCTAATAATTCAACTAATTCTTGTTTATCGTGTTCAGTTGCAGCATATACTGATGTATTTGTAAAAAGAATTACTGTTATTGCAATTATTCCTATAAGGATATAAGTTAATTTATTACCTATATTACTCATATTTATAATCCTCTCCCTATCTTTTGTTTTACTCTAGTGTCAAGTTAAAGAAATTTTCGTTTTTATTATTTTAAATTCCTATAATATTTTTAAGTAATTTTAAAGCTTTTATAAGGCTTGTTATAACTGAAGTTTTTTCTTCTGCTACTTCTTTATAGTCTGATACTTTATTTACCGTTTTTCCACTTTTTACAGCTTCTGCTTGTTTAATGAAGTTATCAATGTGACCTTCATACACATTGTATTTTGATCCTAAAATTATAAATGCATGTTGTTCACCTTCAGCAGTAAATCTTTGTACATATGGAATATTGCTGTTTTCCATTGCTGTTTGATAAATTTTATCACTGTTTTCAAAAGGTACTGTAGAGTCTTTTGTTCCATGTACTATCATTAATGGTACTTCACATTTTTTCAAACTATTTAATCCATTTTGTAATTCGTCAAAATTGCTATCTGTTAAACCTGTATCAACTAATTTTGTTAATACTGTTTTTAATAAAGTGTCTCCACTTATTACACCAGATAAATTTGTTTTATCTGATATTCCTAAAATTTTTGAAGCTAAACCTTCATTCATTGTGCTTTGTGATGATGTTTTACTGCTATTACCTATTCCTAACATTCCTGTTATTATTCCTGTCATAGATGCATAACCGCAATCTTCTACTAAACCAATTACATTTTGTTGTTTTAGTGTTTTTCCATCAACTGATAATCCTGATAATTGTACAGTTGTTGCACCACCTAATGATACACCGTGAACTATAACTTCACTAACGTCATATCCGTATTGTGATTTGCATTCTTCACTATTAAGTGTTGTTAGCCAATCCCATACATCAAGACTTTCTAGGTATCCCATTGCTACGCTACCTTCGCTCTTTCCAAACCCTCTTAAGTCTGGTGCAATTATGTTGAATCCTTGTTTGATATACATATCTCCTAAAGCATCTGTTATTGCTTGTCCATTCATTGTGTTACCATGTACAAGTAAAACCCATTTGCTTGATTTTGAAGAATTAAAGTAAATATTTGCACTTAGTTTTACATTATATTTTGAACCAGCTAATTTTCCAGCTGTTTCAGCATTTCTTGTAAGAACTTGGCTTGGTGTTAAACTTTTTATTGCTAAGCTACTATTACCTGATGATGATTTAATTGTTCCTAATATTGTTGATATTAAATCAGATGAGCTTGTAGCATTTGAGTTTATAACACTGTTCAATAATTTACTTGCTCCAGTTGAAACTGATGGTACATCACTATATTGTTTTTGTAATTCTGTTATTTTATCTATTAAGCTACTCTTTGCGTCTGCAACACTTGTATTTTTGTCAATTCCCTGTGTAAATGCATTCATTTGGTTATAGAAATTTTTGTACTTTTTTATGTTTGTGTATCTGCTATTTACTATATCTGTAACAGATTGTTTTCTGTTTGATGTTGGATAAAAACCATATGCCATGCTTGCTGTTGGCATAACTAACATCATAAGTATTAATAGAAATACTATTCCTTTTTTGGAATATTTTAAGATTCTTTTGTTCATAAAAATCCCCCCTTAAATATTATTTTTTAATATATTGGTGATGTTCCTTCGTGTTTTTACTGTATTCTCATATGTAAAAATTCAACCTGATTTCATTATACCTCTTTTTAAAAATACTGTCAAACGGTATTGAAATTATTTTATATAAATGTTACAATTAACATGAATTTTGAATTAGGAGAATACATATGAAAAAAAATAATGACGAAACAAATGATTTTGCATACCTAAAACGCAAAACGCACTCCAACGAAAGCTACTTTTTAACCATTTTTGATGATAACGGTATGCGTACAATTAATATACAAGATTTACACAAAAATCTAATTACATTTGGTCAAAATCCAAATGATGACATAATACTATATTCGGACAATGTCGACTATGACCAAGGTTATTTTGAACTTACAGAATATGGCCTATTAGCTGTAAATACAAGTAAAAATTTTTCAATTGTTGGAACTAACAACAAGCCATTTAATGACATATATTTATCTGAAGGCGGTTTTATAAAAATAATAAATCCATATTCTTCAAACATACAAGGTGTTATTATTGTTATGTCAATTGGAAAAACATTAGACGAATGGAAACAATTTTCACTTCAAATTGGAGGAACAACAATCGGAAGTGGTGGCTACAGTGACATAATTTTACCACCAGCAGGAGTTTCTAAGCACCATGCAACAATTCATGCAAGTAGAAATAAAATATCAATACATGACGAATGTAGCACTAATGGTGTCTATGTAAATGGTGTTAAAATACCACCATCACAAGAAGTTGAACTAAATAACTTAGACATTATTCTTATTGGAAACTCAAAATTGATTCTATACAATGGAAAAATCATATATCAAATTTATCAACGTGGTGTTAGACTTGATGCAATTGATATTGTAAAGAAAGTTAGAATAAAATTTAAAATTAGAGAAATATCTTCTCATGTAAATATGAGCATTAAACCATCAGAATTTGTTGCATTTGTTGGAGGTTCTGGCGCTGGTAAATCAACATTTATGAAATGTATTAGCGGTGTAGACAAGCCAACATCTGGTACAGTACTTATGAATGGCGAAAACCTATACGACAACTATGAAAACCTAAAATACAATATTGGATATGTTCCACAAGATGATATCGTTTTTTCAAACTTGACATTACACGACATGCTTGTTTACGCTGCTAAATTAAGAATGCCGGACAACACAACAAAAAGCGAAAGAAATTCAAGAATAAAAGAAGTATTAAGAATTGTATCACTTTCAGATTTTGAAAACTCTTACATAAGACAATTAAGTGGTGGTCAAAGAAAAAGAGCAAGTATCGCAGTAGAATTAATTGCAGATCCAAGTTTGTTTTTCCTAGATGAACCAACAAGTGGTCTAGACCCAGGTACAGAAAGAAGCATAATGCAAACACTTCAAGACATGTCTAAAATGGGAAAAACCATAATATTAGTTACACATAACACTTTAAATTTACATTTATGTGATAAAGTTGCATTTTTTGGTGAAGGTGGACATTTATGTTTTTATGGAAAACCTCAAGAAGCATTAGAATTTTTCGGAGTAGACGATTTCGTAGACATATACACCCTACTAAACGAAAATATGAACGAATGGTACCAAAAATTCCAAAGCACATATGAAACACCAAAATTAAGTGATGTAGCAATTGAACAAAGTAATAAAATAATTAATAAGAAAAAATCATTTATAAAGCAATTAATAAATTTAATAAAAAGATATTTAAAATTAATATCTAACGACTTCCAGCAAATGCTACTACTATTTGCACAAGCACCTGTTGTAGCTGTACTTTTAGCATTAGTAACCACAGACGACCTATACTCTAGCTATGATGATACCAAAGCTATAATGTTTTCTATAGGTTGTGCTTCTATATGGCTAGGGTTACTAAACTCTGTTCAAGAAATTTGTAAAGAAAAAGTCATTTTACAAAAAGAACATATGGCAGATTTAAAACTATCGGCATATTTGCTGTCAAAATTTATAGTGCAAGGAATGCTGGCATTTGTTCAAGCAACTTTAATGGTACTTATATTCCAAGGTATGGTTGGAAAATCAGATAATAATATATTAATAGACAGTTTTTGGGACATACAAATAATATGTTTCTTATCTATATTATCTGCTGCAACTTTAGGATTATTTATATCTTCATTAGTAAAAAATTCAAACCTAGCAATGTCTATAATACCTTTAATACTGGTTCCGCAACTTTTGTTTTCAGGAATGTTGTTCAAACTTGAAGGAATTGCAGACTTTATTTCCAACTTTGTATTATGTAGGTGGACAGTTGAAGGTCTTGGAACAAGTGTAAATTTAAATGATTTAACGCATTTAGTACAAACAATAAATCCATTAATTGAGGTCGAAGCTGAAGACTACTTTACTTTTACCTCAGATCATATGGTTCACGTTGTTTTAGTTATTTTACTTATGACTTTTGTATTATTACTAGGAAGCTATTTTGTATTACGTAAAAATGTTGATAAAAATATGTAAATATTTTAAAAAAACCAATAAGATATAAATTTTTCTTATTGGTTTTTTATTTGTTCTATTAAAATTTATTTAATTTTATAAAATTTTTCATAAAGTGCTCTTGCTGTTTTTGGACAGTCTACACCTTTGTCATCTGAATTTTTAACAGGTGCAAATTCTTCTTCTCTTTTTACTCTAAGTACAGCCATTTCATCTACTTCGCCAAAAGCATCAAATAAAAATGCTTCAAATTTATATGCGTTTGGTGAACTTGGTACAACAACTTCTCCGTTTTTGTCTAAATATTTTGCTTTTTTGTTTGCTACATGATATGGCAATGGATTTGCTCCCATTCTTTTAATTGCAGATATATTAAACAAATTGCATAAGATATGTGATTCCCCGTATAGTAACTCTCCGTCTTTATCAATTGCTTCTGCCATTTCGTCTGTTATTTCTGAGTATTCTACAACATTTGGTTTTCCATTTCTTTTGCAAAAAACTCCTACTTTTTCGTGTGGATTTGCTTTAACTACAGATTTGCATGCAACTGTAACTTTTTCGTCTATTGCAATTCCCATAAGTACAGGATCTACCATTTTTACTAAACAATTATCTACGGCTCCAATGAATACCCATTCAATTCCCATTTGTTCCATTTTTTCTGTCATTTTGTTTTTTACTAAAGATTCGTAAATTCCTCCATGTCCATCTGCCGCTAGTTTAACTAAGCCATCTTCTCCAATTAGAATTTTCCCTTCTGTATCTACCATTGGTAATTCACCTTGTTCAAAGAAAAATATGTTTTTATTTTTTTGATATCCAAAAAATTTGTGCTTTTCAAAGAATTTTACTGTTTCTTCATTGTTTTCTCTACTTGTCATTATAAACCATGGAATTGTTACACCATATTTTTTTCCTTCTTCTTTTAGCCCATCAGATAATAATTCAAATAAAGATTTGTGTGATGCAAGTCCAATGTCATATGTACCTTTTGGTCCATTATGTCCTAATCTTGTGCCTTGACCACCAGCCATTGTTACTGCTGCTAATTTTCCTTCTTTAATGGCTTTTTTTCCTATTTCTTCATAATATTTGTATTTATCATTTAATTTGAATTTGTCTAAATAGTCAATAGGTGTAATTTTATCATTACTACGTTTATGTACTTTTTTTGTGTTATTATATAAACTATTTATAAGTTCAAAATTAATATTTTTAATTTGTTTTAATAATCTTTTTTTATCTTTTTCGTTTAGTTTTTCGTAATTGTCTAATAATTGCATTTGATCATATTTTTTTAAAATTACTTTTACTTCTTCTAATTCTTTATCCATAGTTTTCTCCTTTTTAGGTAAGTTTTTCTTTTTATTATTATTTATACACCATTTATTTAAATTTAGCAACACTTTTTATTTATATTTATTTGTTTATTTTATTTTCGCCATTTGTTTTTAATATTGTATTGTATTTTTTTACTACAGTTTCTATATTTTTAGCATTTTCTTCAAAATCGTAACAATCTATTATTTTTATATTATTTTCTTTTGATATCCATTTTGTAATATTGTTATTTATGTTTTTTATATAATTTGTTTTTCCTTTTATAAAAATAATCATGTCTTTTTCGTTATTTGCCTTTATTTGTTTAAATTTATTTAAATCTTCATTTTTCCAATTTAATTTTAATATTTTTTCTTTTTTATCTTTTTCCATATTTGATATTGATAATATATTTTTTGTTGTTTCTTCTAAATTGTTTTCTGTTAATATTACAATTTCTTTATTTTCTTCTATATTTTTAGCTATATATGGTAAACTTATCATCTCAAAGTGATTGTCATTTGCATAAAATGCACATAAATTTTCTTTTGTTTTTTCTTTTTTATTCATTATGAACCTTCCTTTCAACTTTAGTAAATAAGATAATTTTTACTTTTGTATTTCTAAGTTCTGGTAAATTTTACCATTTTATTTCAAATATGTCAATAATATTTCAAATAAATTTCATCGATTGATTTCGACAAAAAGCTGTATCTAACTTTCGACAAATAATTTATTTCTAAACATATGTATAAAATTTTCTTATTTGGAAATAATGAACAAATAAGAAAAAAAATAATATAACATTCATGTTATATGCTAATTTAGGAGGAAATATTATTATGAAATTTTTTAAAAATAAAAATGTAAAAATGATATGTATTTTATCAGTACTTCTTTTTATATATGTAACAATTTGTGCTATTTCATACGCTCAAAACATCTCTTCAGATATATCTAATAGTATATTTAGATTGCATGTTATTGCAAATAGTGATAGTAAAGAAGATCAAAATTTAAAATATATTGTTCGTGATAATTTATTAAAATATATGAATGAATTATGTGCAAATTGCTCTTCTAAAAATGAAGCTATTAAATTAGTTACTGATAATTTAAATAAATTCAAAGAAATTGCTTTAAATACTATTAAAGAAAATGGTTTTTCTTATGATGTAAATATAAATATAGGTAATTTTGAATTTCCAACAAAAACATATGGTGATATTTCATTACCTGCTGGATATTATGATGCATTAAGAGTTGAAATAGGAGAAGCAAAGGGTCAAAATTGGTGGTGCGTAATGTTTCCTCCTTTATGTTTTGTAGATGTTAGTTCTGGTGTAGTTCCAGAAGAGTCTAAAGAATTGATGCAAGATAATTTATCTTCTGAAGAATATACTTTAATATCTAATAATTCAGATGCTAATATTCAATTTAAATTTAAATTACTTGAATTCTTTTCTAAAAATGGTTTAATTACTGCAAAAGCAACAGAATAACTTTTTTATATAAAAAGCATTATCTTGTGACCAAATAATTATAGTATATAAAAAAACAGTTGCATTCCTTATAATTTTGTGTTATATTTTTTGGTAATATAGTTTATTGGGGGAATTTATGTGGAAAAATTAGTAGTAAAAGGACCAACTCCCTTAAAAGGTGAAGTAACCATTAGTGGTGCAAAAAATGCAGCTGTAGCAATTTTACCTGCTACCCTTTTAATTGATGGAGTTTGTACAATAGAAAATTTACCAAATATAAGTGATATAAAAATTTCATGCCAAATTTTAGAAAAATTAGGAGCTAAAATAACATGGAATAATAAAAATAGTATAACAATAGATACACAAAATATAACAACAACAAAAGCTCCTTTAGATTTAACAAGTAAATTTAGAGCTTCTTATTATATAATAGGTGCAATGCTTAGTAGAAAAGGCGAAATTGAAGTTGGAATGCCTGGAGGATGCAAACTTGGAGCAAGACCTATAGATCAACATATAAAAGGTTTTGAATTACTTGGTGCAAATGTAACTGTTGAAAAAGGTACAATTTATGCAAAATCAAAAAAATTAACAGGTTGTCCAATATATATGGACATTGTTTCTGTTGGTGCAACTATAAATGTTATGTTAGCAAGTGTTTTAGCAAAAGGTACTACAATTATTGACAATGCTGCTAAAGAACCTCATATAGTTGATGTAGCCAATTTTTTAAATACAATGGGTGCAGATATTAGAGGTGCTGGAACAGATGTTATAAAAATAAATGGTGTTGAAAAACTACACGGAAACGCTACATATTCTGTAGTTCCAGATCAAATTGAAGCTGGTACATTTATGTTAGCAGCTATTGCTACTAAAGGTGATATACTAGTTAAAAATTGTATTACAAAACATTTAGAGTCAGTCACAGCTAAAATCTTAGAAGTAGGCGGAAATGTTGAAGATAATGGAGATAGTATTCATGTTTGGTGTAACAAACGACCAAATAAAGCAAATATAAAAACTTTGCCATACCCTGGTTTTCCTACAGATTTACAACCTCAAATGGGTGTTGTTTTATCTTTAGCTAATGGTACTAGTATAATTAATGAAAGTATCTGGGATTCTAGATTTCAATATACAGAAGAACTTAATAAAATGGGTGCTAAAATTACAGCACAGGGAAAATCTGCTGTTTTTGAAGGTGTAAAAAAGCTTACTGGAGCTCCTGTATATTCTTCCGATTTACGTGCTGGTGCAGCCCTTGTTGTTGCAGGTACTTGTGCTGAAGGAACAACTGAAATTTACAATTTACAACATATTGATAGAGGTTATGAAAATATAGAAGAAAAATTTAGAAAATTAGGTGCTAAAATCGAAAGAGTAAATGAATAACAAAGGAAAGAAAAAAATGTTTAATTTTTGTAGTTTATATAGTGGAAGTAGTGGAAATAGTTTATTTGTTGAAACATCAAACACAAAAATATTAGTAGATGCTGGTGTTAGTTGTAAAAAAATTGAAAATGCATTAGAAGACATAAATGTAGATCCTACATCATTAGATGGTATTTTGGTTACACATGAGCATATTGATCATGTTCAAAGTTTGGGAACATTGTCTAAAAAATATGACTTGCCAGTTTTTGTTAATCAAGAAACATTAGATGCAATGCCAAAACAAAAGGATAAAATTGCTGAAAAAAATGTTAAATTATTTAAAGTTACTGAAAATTTTTCTATTGGTGATTTAGAAATCAAACCATTTTCAATACCTCATGATGCCGCAAATCCATGTGGTTTCAATATTTTAAAAGAAAACAAAAAAATAAGTATTGCAACAGATATTGGACATATGACAAAAAATATTTTAAATAATTTAGAAGAAAGTTTATTTATAATGCTTGAAGCAAATTATGATCCAGAAATTTTAAAATGTTCTTCATATCCTTTTAATTTAAAAACAAGGATTTCTGGACCAACTGGGCATCTTTCTAATGAATTAGCAGGAAAAACAATAACACATTTATTACAGTCTGGACTTAAAAATGCCATGCTTGGTCATTTAAGTAAGGAAAGTAATTTTCCAGAACTTGCCTATCAAACTGTTTTAGATGAACTTTTGTCTACTAATTATGATGAAAACAATTTTAAACTTAGTGTGGCTTCTAGAGATTCACATAGTAAAGTAATAACAATTTAAGGAGCAATTTTTATGCTAAATATTCAAATTATATGTGTTGGAAAATTAAAAGAAACTTATTTAAAAAATGCAATTGCTGAATATAGTAAAAGATTATCAAAATATTGCAAATTAAGTATTTTAGAATTACCTGATGAAAAAATTCCAGATAAATTAAATATTACTATATCTGAAAATATAAAATCAAAAGAATGTACTAATATAATAAACCATTTAAAAGATAATTCTTATATTATTGCTTTAGATTTAAATGGTAAACAATTTTCTTCTGAAGAATTTTCAGAAAAATTAGATAATATATCTATGATAAATAGTAATATAACTTTTATAATTGGAGGTTCTTTAGGTTTAAATACAGAACTTTTAAATAAATGTGATTTAAAAATTTGTTTTTCAAAAATGACTTTTCCGCATCAACTTATACGTGTTTTTCTTTTGGAACAAATATTTAGGGCTTTTAAAATTTCTAATAATGAGTCATACCATAAATAAATTTTTTATATTTTTTTTTACTAGCTTTTTAGCTAGTTTTTTTATTATTATTTTTCTTATTAATAGAAATATTAATATAAATTCAATTGTTTTTAATATCATTTTTTATTTATCAATTATGTGTTTTTATTAATTAATTGATTACTACCTTTCTTTTTTAATTTTGTTTATTATATTTTGTTTTCCAATATTTGTCAATAGTTTTATTATAAAATAATCAATTTTTTAAAAAATATTTATTATGTAAAAAATTGTACTGCAATTACACTTACAATAATTCCAACAAAATCTGCAATTAAAGACGGAATTAGTGCAAATCTAATATTTTTTATTTTTACACAGCTAGTATAAATTGCAATTGTATACAATGTAGTTTCTGTAGAACCCATCACTGTTGAAGCTATATTTCCAATTAAGCTATCAACTCCATATTTTTTCATTATATCTGTTGCAATAGCTATTGATCCACTCCCCGAAATAGGTCTTAAAATTGCTAAAGGCATTATTTCACTTGGAAAATTTATAATTTTCAAAAAAGGCATTACAAAATTTGTTATAATATCTAAAATTCCTGAACTTCTTAATGCTCCAATTGCAACAAATAATCCAATTAAAGTAGGAAATATACTTACTACAATTTCAACTCCCTCTTTTGCTCCATCTATAAAATCATCAAATATTTTATTTTTTTCTTTTACACCATAAATAACAATTAATAAAATAATAAGTGGCATTGCCAAATTAGAAACAAAATTAATAAATTTCATATTTAAATATCCTTTTATTTTCCCGTTATATTAATAAAAATTTTAGTAGCAATAATTCCAGAAACTGCCGCACATATTGTAGCAATCCAAACTGGAAAAACAATTCCTGTTGGATTATTAGATCCTAAAGAATTTCTTATTGCTATAACTGTTGTTGGTATTATTTGAATTGAGGCCGTATTTAATATTAAAAACATAGCCATTGAATTAGAAAGTACATCTTTATTTTTATTTTCTTTTTGCATTGATTTCATTGCTTTTAATCCTAAAGGTGTTGCTGCATTTCCCAACCCTAAAATATTTGCTATAACGTTCATTGAAATTTCATTTTTTATTTTTTTATTATGTTTTATTTCTGGAAATAACATATTTATAACAGGCTCTAAAATTTTAGACAGTTTATTCATAATTGATGTTTTATTTGCTATTTGCATAACCCCATTCCATAAACAAATAGTTCCTAGTAAATTAATTGATAAATTAATTGCACTTTCTGTACTTTCAAAAATTGAAGCATTTAAATTTTCTAAATTCCCTGAAAAAATCGCATATGAAAATGATATTATTATAAAAATTGGCCATACTATATTTAACATGATTATCTCCTAAATATTTTAATATATTTTTTCGAGTTTATTACACATTTTATTCAGAATTTAATTTTTTATTACAATACAATTGACCAAAATTTACATTTATGATATATTATGGGCATAAGGATTATAAAACATAACTTTTAAGGAGGATTAATTATGAAATCAACAGGAATTGTTCGTAGAGTGGATGAACTTCGGTAGAGTAGTTATACCTATTGAAATAAGGAATCAATTTAATATTTTAGAAAAAGACCCTATAGAAATATATGTAGAAGGATCTTCAATTATATTGAAAAAATTTGAGCAAACTTGCATCTTTTGCGGAAGCAATGAAAATTTATTATCATATAATGATAAACTTATTTGTGATAAATGCTCAAAAAAAATTGGTAATTTATCAAACGAAAAATAAATTACCAATATATTTTTATTACAATTAAAACTAAAATATTCTAATCTTTTTAAATATTATATTGTTTTAATGCCAAAATGTTTGCATGTTTAACACTTGTTAACACACATGGTATTAAACAATATAATATTTATCTTTTTTCTTACATGCTTTGAGCTTTATAAATATAAAAAAGCAAAATTCCCTCATAATTTTAGTTTTATAATAAAAAAAGAAAATATCAAAAAGCTAGCTGTATTTTTTATATAAAGTATTTATAAATTTCATTTTTAGTAACATTTCTATCTTTAGCCATTTTTTTAATTATCTCTTTTTTTTCAAGTCCTCTTTTTTCATAAAATTCATAATGCTCTTCTAATGTCATGTCAACAAAATTATTTTTTTCTATTTTTTCTGCAGGTTCAATTATAATAATTATTTCACCTTTTATATTATCTACAATTTTTAAAATATCTTCTATATTTCCTCTTATAAATTCTTCATGTATTTTTGTTAATTCTCTAGCTAAAACAATTTTTCTATTTTCTAAAATTAATTTTAAATCATTTAATGTATTTTTCAATTTATGTGGTGCTTCATAAATTATAGTTGTTTTAGTTGCATTTTTTATTTCTTCTAATTTTTCTTTTCTCAATTTTTTATTTAATGGCAAAAATCCTAAAAATATAAATTCTTTTGTATCAATTCCAGAGCAAATTAATGCATTTATCATAGCACATGCTCCAGGAATTGGTATAATATTTATATTTTCATTTATACATTCTTTTATTATTACTTCGCCAGGGTCACAAATTCCAGGTGTTCCAGCATCTGAAACCAATGCAATATTTTGACCTTCTTTTAATTTTTCAATTAATAATTCTTTTTTTATTTCTTCATTATGTCTATGATAACTTATTAATGGTTTTGATATTTCAAAGTGATTTAATAATTTTAATGTATGCCTTGTATCTTCTGCTGCAATTAAATCAACATTTTTTAAAATATTTAATGCTCTTAATGTAATATCTTCTAAATTACCAATTGGAGTTGCTACTATATATAAATTTCCATATTTATTTTCCAATTTTATCTCCCCTTATTTTTTATTATATATTTTTAATATTTCATCAGAGTAATTTCCATTTTCATTATATATATATAAATTTTTTTCTATTTTTAAAAATGGTTTTGCATTTTTTACTCCTTTTATTAAAACCAATTTAGATTCTTTATTAATATTTGAATGTACAAATCTGATAATTTTAGGCTCTATTTTATATTTTCTCATTATTTCAAAAATATCAACTAATCTTTCAGGTCTATGTACCATGTAAAATTCTCCATTATTTTTTAATAATTTTTGAGATATTTTTATGAAGTCTTCTAGTGTTGCTGTAATTTCATGTCTAGAAATTAATTTTTTTTCATTTTCATTTATTATTCCAGAATTTTTCTTTTTATATGGAGGATTTGTTACAATAGCATCAATACTATTTTTTTCAAATATTTTTTCTAAATTAATTATATTTTCATTAATAATTTCAAATTTATTTTCTAATTTATTTAATTTTATACTTCTTTTTGCCATATCAGCAATTTCTTTTTGAATTTCTATTCCTATTATTTTTTTTAATTTTGTTTTTCCACATAATAAAGTTGCAATAATTCCTGTTCCTGTTCCTAAGTCTAACACTTTAGAATTTTCTTTTATATTTTTTGAAAAATCAGATAATAAAATACTATCTATTCCAAAGCAAAATCCATCTTTTTTTTGGATTATTTTTAAATTTTTATATTCTAAGTCATCAATTCTTTCATTTTCTTCTAATTTTATAATCATTTTATTTTTTCCTTTAAATATTTTTGTTACATTTTTTATTATTTTGCATATTATATAACAAATATGAAATTTTTTCAATTTTAATACAATTATTTTAAGGAGTTTAAATATGGAAAAGAATTTGTTTATTAATACAAGAAAAGAAGAAAAAAAACCTCCTAAAAAGAAATTTGATTTTAATTCATATAAAAAAAACACAATCAATTCTTTAAATGACGTAGAAAATTTTTTAAATAATTTTAATTATTACTTTAAATATTTTAAATTATATAAAATATTAAAATAATAATTATTTGTTAATTACCTATTTTCAGTTTTGCTAGCCATTAATATATTTAAATTCTAAAATGGCTAGCAAAATTTTATCTTGTATAAACTTCATTAAATTCATCATTTATATTTCCATTTATTAATATTTTTACTTTATTTATTTCTGTTAATTCTGTAAGAGTATTTACTATTGATTTTATTATATTATTTTTTTCTTGTTCATTATTTTTATCATAATTTAAAAATTCTTCAGAAAAATCTAAAACAACACAATCACCTTCTAAATAATTTCTTAATAATTTTGTGTTTTCTGGAATTATTTTATTATTTTTTTCATTTTTGGGTCCTTCTATTAATAAATTAACTAATTTTTCATATGGAGTATTTATTATTTCTTTTATATCTATTAATCTTGCTTCAGGAACAATTTCATTTGTTTCTTTTGAAGGAAAATATACACTTACAATTGTTTGTCTTAATTGTTTATCTGTTATTTCTTCTTCTGGAGTATATTCAGCTATTTCATTATTATTTATTTTTTCACTTTTATTTTTTGCATATTTTATTCCAAAATATCCTCCTATTAAAATTACTATTAAAAGTATACTAAAAATAATAAATATTTTTTTATTTTTCATTTTTCTCATTCCTTTCTTGCTTATTTTAAAGGTATTTTTTAGCAGTACAACCTTTTAATTAATATTATTATTTAAAATAATATTTAGAACAATAATAAATAGGAAATAGCAAGAAAATATTCCATAATTTTACATTTGACAAAACCTCGTTTTGCGTATAAAATAAAGGCAAAGAGCTTAAAAAAAAGGAGAATCCCTATGGAAAATTTATTACATGTTGGTTTAGATGTTGGTTCTACAACAGTCAAAATCATTGTTATGGATGAACAAAAAAATACTATATATAAAGATTATCAAAGACATTTTTCAGACACCAAAAATACTGTTTGTAATGTTTTAGAGGACTTATTAAAAAAGTACCCTTTAAATTCTTTTACTCTTGCGCTTACAGGTTCTGGTGCGATGTCTGCTGCAAAATTTTTAGGAGTTAATTTTATACAAGAAGTAGTTTCTTGTAAACGTGCAGTTGAAAAATATATTCCTAGAACAGATGTAGTTATTGAATTAGGCGGAGAAGATGCAAAAATAATTTATTTTGATCAATCTATTGAGCAAAGAATGAATGGTACTTGTGCTGGTGGTACAGGTGCATTTTTAGACCAAATGGCATCTTTATTGCACACAGATACTGCTGGTTTAAACGAATATGCAAAAAGTTATACTACTATTTACCCTATAGCTTCTCGTTGTGGAGTTTTTGCGAAAACAGATATTCAACCATTAATAAATGAAGGTGCAGCCAAAGAAGATATAGCAGCTTCAATATTCCAAGCTGTTGTTAATCAAACAATTAGTGGTTTAGCTTGCGGAAGGCCAATTAGAGGAAATGTAGCATTTTTAGGTGGTCCTTTAAATTATTTATCTGAACTTAGAAAAAGATTTATTGAAACTTTACATTTAAAAGAAAATGAAATTATAGTTCCTGATGAAGCCCACCTTTTAGTTGCAAAAGGTGCTGCATTAGATTCTATAAATTCTGAAATACTTACACCCGATGTTTTAGCTAAAAAAATAGAAACATTAAAAAATTCAACAGATAACACAACACATCCACTTGATCCTTTATTTAAAAATAAAGAAGAATATAACAAATTTTTGGAAAGACACAACAAAGCTAAAACACCTAAAGCTAGCTTAGAAAATTACGAAGGAAATTGTTTTCTAGGAATTGATGCTGGTTCTACAACAACAAAATTAGTTTTAATAGACAAAGATGGTAAGCTTTTATATTCACTTTATGGAAGCAATGAAGGAAATCCTTTAAAAAGTGTTATGAATATGTTAAAAAAATTATATTCTGTATTACCAAAAAAAGCTATTTTAAGAGATAGTGGTGTTACAGGTTATGGAGAAAAACTAATTCAAACAGCTTTAAATGTTGATTTAAATGAAATTGAAACAATTGCTCATTATACAGCTGCAAAAACATTTGAGCCAGATGTTACAGCAATTATAGATATCGGTGGCCAAGATATGAAATATATCAGAATGAAAAATGGTTCAATTGATAATATAATGCTAAATGAAGCATGTTCTTCTGGCTGTGGTTCATTTATAGAAACATTTGCCAAAAGTTTAAATTTAGAAATATCTGAATTTGTTGAAGAAGCTATAAATGCAAAAAGACCTGTAGATTTAGGGTCTAGATGTACCGTATTTATGAACTCTAAAATTAAACAAGCTCAAAAAGAAGGATATACAGTTGGTGACATTTCTAGTGGACTTTCATATTCTGTTATTAAAAATGCAATACAAAAAGTAATGAAAGTTAGAGATGTAGAAACATTAGGAAATCATATAGTTGTACAAGGTGGAACATTCTACAATAATGCTGTTTTACGCGCATTTGAATTAATTGTTGGAAAAAATGTTGTAAGACCAGACATATCAGGTCTTATGGGTGCATATGGTATGGCATTGCTTTCTAAAGAACAATATGAAAACAATTTAGACATGGAATATGTATCAACAATATTAAAAACTGAAGAAATTGATAATTTAAAAATCAAAGTAACACATACACGTTGCAATAACTGTGAAAATCATTGCAAATTAACAATAAATAAATTTAGTAATGGTCAAATTCATGTTTCAGGAAACCGTTGTGAAAAAGGTGCTGGTATAGTTTCAAAAGGGAAAAAACTTCCAAATTTAGTTCAATATAAATTTGAAAGAATATTTAATTACGAACCTCTACCAGAAAAAGAAGCAACACGTGGAACCATTGGTATACCTAGGGTTTTAAATATGTATGAAGATTATCCATTTTGGTTTACATTTTTAACTAATTTAAAATTTAGAGTTATACTTTCAGAAAAAAGTACACGTAAAACATATGAAAAAGGAATGGAATCAATGCCATCAGAATCTGTTTGCTATCCTGCAAAACTTTCTCATGGACACATTGAAAGTCTTTTAGAACAAGGAATTAAAACTATATTTTATCCTTGCATACCATATTCAAGAAAAGAATATAAAAAGGCAGATAATCACTATAATTGTCCTATAGTTATATCTTATTCTGAAGTTCTAAAAAATAATGTTGAAGAATTAAAAAATCCTGATGTAACATTTTTAAACCCATTTTTACCTTTTGAGAAAAAGAATTTAGTGAAAAAAATACTAGAATTAGATGAGTTTAAAAAATACAATTTTACAAAATCAGAATTGCTAAATGCTGCTCAAAAAGCTGAAGAAGAATATCAAAAATGCAAACAAGATATAAAAGACAAAGGAGCAGAAACTGTTAAATATATTGAAGAAAATAATTTAAAAGGTATAGTTTTAGCTGGTAGACCTTATCATGTTGACCCAGAAATAAACCATGGAATTGACACTTTAATAACATCTTTAGGTTTATGCGTTTTAACAGAAGATAGTGTAGCAGACAAAACAGAAGCTCAAAGACCTTTAAGAGTTGTTGACCAATGGGTATATCATGCAAGATTATACGCTGCAGCTGATTTTGTTGGAAAACATGATAATCTTGAACTTATACAACTAAATTCATTTGGTTGTGGAGTTGACGCTGTAACCACAGATCAAGTTGAAGAAATATTATCAAGTTTTAATAAAATGTATACTTTAATAAAAATAGATGAAGTTAATAATTTAGGAGCTGTTAGAATACGTATACGTTCACTTCTTGCAAGTATGAAAAAAAGAGAACAAGAAAAACATGAAGAATTAAAATTAGGAAACTATGGTATACACAAAAAAATCTTTACAAAAGATATGCGTAAAGACTACACTATTTTAATACCACAAATGGCACCTATTCATTTTGAATTACTTGAATCTGCAGTCCGTTCTGCTGGATATAATGTAGAATTATTGCGTACATGTACTCAAAAAACTGTTGAAACTGGTTTAAAATATGTTAATAATGATGCATGTTATCCATCTATATTAGTTACAGGCCAAATGATTGAAGCATTACAATCTGGAAAATATGATATAAATAAAACAGCATTAATAATGTCTCAAACTGGTGGTGGCTGTAGAGCTACAAATTATATTGGATTTATAAGAAAAGCTCTAAAAGATGCTGGATTTGAAAATGTTCCAGTTATATCTTTTAATATAGTTGGTATGGAAAAAATGCCTGGATTTAAACTTACAGTTCCATTAATGGAAAAATTATTAAAAATGGTTGTATATGGCGACTTATTACAAAAAATGCTTACAAAAAATAGAGCATATGAAGTAAATAAAGGTGAAACACAAAAACTATTTGACACTTGGCTTAATAAATGCAAAGAAATACTTTCAAGAAAATCTAGCAACAAAGAATTTAAACAAAGTATTTATGACATTGTAAATGACTTTGAAAAAATAGAATTAGATACCTCTGTTAAAAAACCTCGTGTTGGAATTGTTGGTGAAGTACTAATAAAATATCATCCATTTGGAAATAATTATGTTGCTGATTTATTAGAAAAAGAAGGTGCAGAAGTTATTTTACCAGACTTTATGGGATTTGCTAAATTTATGTGTACACACAAAATAACATTTAATAATTTATTAAATATTAATAAAACATCAGCAAAATTAATGAAAATTGCAATCAATTTAATTGACATTCTTGAAAAAGATGTTAAAATTGCACTTGCAAATTCTAAAAAGAATTATCTTCCACCTTGCGATATATGGCATTTAGAAGATAAAGTAAAAGATGTTTTATCTATAGGAAATCAAACTGGTGAAGGTTGGTTTTTAACTGCAGAAATGATAGAATACATAGAAAATGATATTCCAAATATTGTATGTGTGCAACCATTTGCATGTTTACCTAACCATGTTGTTGGAAAAGGTGTAATAAAAACAATAAGAGAAAAATATCCAGATGCAAATATTTCTCCAGTCGACTATGACCCAGGAGCAAGTGAGGCAAATCAAGCTAATAGAATTAAACTTTTAATGACAGTTGCTAAAGATAATTTAGCAGAAAAAGAAAAAAGAATTAAATCTATAAATGCTGAAAATACAGAAAATTATGAAGCACAAAATAAAAAAATACAAAAAATAAATTAATATAAACGAAACTATAAAAATTATAATATATTAATTAACACCAATACATAAATTTGAATATAATGTATTGGTGATTTTTTATGAGTTTTGGAATTTGTTTGGCTGGTGGTGGAGTTAAAGGTTCTGCACACATTGGCGTATTGCAAGCATTAAAAGAGTATAATATTCAAATAGATTATATAGGTGGAACCTCTTCTGGAAGTATTGTTTCAGCGTTATATGCTATGGGATTTACTCCAAAAGAAATATATTCAATATTTAAAAAATATTGTAATAAAATTAAATATGTTGATTTTTTTAACATTATAAAATTGATATTTGGATTATTAATAAAAAAAGAAATAATTATTGATGGCTTAAATAGTGGAAAACAATTGGAAAATCTTATAGAAAAAATGACTAAAATAAAAAATGTAAAAAGTATGCAAGATATAAAAATGCCTCTTGCAATTCCTAGTGTTAATTTATATAATGGTGAAGTTTTATGTTTTACTTCTTGTATAAATAGACATGAATTTTCAGACAATACTAGATTTATAAATGATATTAAAATATCTAAAGCTGTACGTGCAAGTTGTAGTTATCCAGTTGTTTTTTCTCCTTGTGAATATAATAATATAAAATTGGTAGATGGTGGTATTCGTGAAAATGTACCTTGGAAAGAATTAAAACAACTTGGCTGTAATAAGGTTTTAAGTATTGTTTTTGAAAATGATACAAAAATGTCTTGTGATAAAAATTTTATAGATGTTGCTAGTTGTTCTTTGAACCTTCTTTGCCGTGAGTTGGCTAATTATGAAATTAGTGGATCTGATTTGGTTTTGAAAATTAAAAGTGAAAAAGTCGGATTGCTTGATATGAAAAAAATTGATCAATTGTATAATTTGGGTTATATACAAATGAAGGAATTTATAAAAAAAGAGTTTTAATTAAAATTTCTATTTCTAAAAGAATTGTTTGATTGGAGTATTGATAAATTTATATATGTAAATATCAAAAAAGGAACTTTTTTTACAGACCTTTTTTGATATTTTTCATAATTAAACTCCTTTTTTAATAAAAATATCTATAATTCCTTTAATTATTTGATTTTCGTTATATAATTCTAATAAAAATCTTTTTACAATAGGGATTTGCCATAAAATAAAAAAAGAAATTGAAATAATAAAAATTGTAATAATTAAAGAAATTAAATTTTTTAAATATTCTTTTAAAGTTTTTTTATATTTTATTTTATATCCTCTACTTTTTAAATCTTGAATATATGCATCATAATAAGCTCTTTGTCTAGCTTTTTGTAAATTTTCTTGGTATTCTAAATCTTGTATTTTTTTATTATAATAATTTTCAAAATTTAAATTATTATTTGAATTTGAATTTTGAACACTCGAATTATTTTTTAGCTTATTTTTTAGATATTCATTTTGATGTATAATTTCTTTATATTGTTCTTGTGATATAGTAGATTGTTCAATTGTTTTATTATAAGCCTCTCTTTTTGATGGATTAGATAAAACTTCATATGCTTCATTTATTTTTTTTAGAATATTTTCAGCATTTTTTTTATTTTCTTCAGCTTGCAAATCTGGATGATATTTTTTAGCAAGAGTTTTATATGCTTTTTCTATTATATCTTGAGAAGCTTCTTTATCTATTTGCAATATTTGATAGTAATTTTTTTCCATAAAAAATTTATTCCCTTTCTTTTTACAATTAATACTAAAATTAATAGCAAATTATTTTCATAATTTAATTATACAATTTTATTATAGTTTTTACAATATAATATTAAAAATTATAAAAAACATAAATTATTGTATTTAATTTTAATAAATGATATAATTATTTATAATATTAATTTAAAAGGAGATTTTTTTATGGAATATTCATATTTATCTTTATTAATATTTTTTCTAATATTATCTGTAAAAATTGTTGGACCTTCTCAAGCATATGTAATTGAGAGGTTTGGAAAATTTAACAGAGTTGCTTATACTGGTTTTACAATTGTTATTCCATTTTTTGAACACGTAAAAAGTATAGTAAGCTTAGAAAATCAAAGAGTTAGTACTATACCATATAAAATTATTACTAAGGATAATATTTGTGTTACAGCGAAATCAGTAGTATATTATGAAATAACAGATCCCCAAAAGGCTGTTTATGAAATTGCAAGTTTGGAAAAAGGAATTGAATATGTAGTAATAACAACATTACGTGATATTCTTAAAAGAATGAACTTTGATTCAATTTTAAATTCTAAAGATGCAATTCAAGAAGAATTAAACGCTGTTTTAAGTCAAAAAATTTATAATTTTGGTTGTAAAATTAACGAAACTAAAACTGATTATATAATAAATTAAAAAAATAATTAATAAAAACGTTTTTAAATTAATTTTTGTACTTTTAAAGAAAGGAATGTCATAATAATGAAAAAAACAATTGAAAAATTTGGTATACCAATATTAATGGCATTTATTGTATTAATATATATTCTAAATAATATTAGTATAAAAGGATATACATTCAATACTATACTTGACTATTTAATAATCTCTTTGAATTTTATTGCATGGATAATGTCAATTATAAGAACTATTAAGGAAAAGAAGAAAAGTAAAATTATACCTTGCATAATACTAACTGTTTTAGCAATTATGCATGATTATATTTTTGTTTTTTCAAATTCTAATGTGGATTTAGTTGAGCAGATAGGATTGGCTATATTTATCTATGAAATAATAGATTTATTTAAAATTAGATTTACTAAAAATATTGTAAATATATTATCAGTTATAATAAGTATTACAATAATTATTACATTTTTACTAAGTCAATTATTTACAATTGAAAAATATAAAAAATCCTTCATCAATATTTATAATTTTATTACCTCACCAGAATTAACATATGAAAAATTATCAGATGACTTTGAAGAATTAATACTAGAATATCAAAATTTTAATGATATTTTAAATAAACATGAAAATAAAACATTTGAGACTATTGCATATTCCTATAAACATTCATATGTATTTAATATAAATGATTTTAAAAACCACATAGGTACAATTGGTATAAAAAATCAAAGAACATTAAAACAATACAGACAAGCACTAAATGTTACAATAGAAATGTACATGAATTCAATGAATATGTTATTTGATGACTATAATAAATATATTTATGATGCTTTATTTATAGCATCATTAGAAATTATAATGGTAATATCACTTGGAATATTAAATAATAAAAAAAATAATATACAAAGTTAATTATATATTAATAAAGAGTAGGTAAATTTATATTTACTTACTCTTTTATTCAATTTAAAATTCTTAATTTATTTAATTTTATTATTCAATATTTATTGTATATTGCATTATTGCTTTTTCTTTTATAGTGTATTTTTTTCCATCATTATCATAAAATGTATATATTTTTATATAATTTTTATCACTAGTATTTGTAGTTATATTCTCATATGGAGTTGTACATAAATTATATATATATTCTTCATTTTCATTTATATAATTTTTATATTCATTTAAATTTTTAAATTTAGCTTTAAATTCAGAATCAAGTAAATTTACAGATTCTTCTACATTATTAAAAGCTAAAAAACTATAATTTTCTAGATATTTTCTTATCATTTCTTCATCTGATATTTTTTCTTCACTATATAAATATCCTTTTGAAATTTCTTTGGTTGTTTGATTTTCATTATTTGTTATATTAGCATCTTGTTCATTATTTAGTTTATTAGCATATTCATTTAATTCATTATTTAAATTAAAATCTTCTAATTCATTTTCATTTTTATTTGAATTGGTATCAGTATTAGTATTATTAAAATTTATTGTATTATTAATTTTTAATGTATTATTTTCGTCTTTATTTTTTAAAAATATTGCTGTACCTGTTATAACAATTATTAAAAAAATTGTTATTATTATTAAAATTATTAATTTCTTTTTCATCATTGTCCTCCTTTAAAGTTAGACATATTTTCATTATAATAATTTATATCTGGATTTATTGTATAATATTTATCTTCTGTATTTAAAAATACAGTTGTATAATAATCGCTTTCGACTGCTATTTCATCATCTTTTAAGTTTTTATTTTCCCTAATTCTAGCATGAACGTAATATTTATAATTATTATCTTTTTCATCATTTTGTACATACATTTCTACAACACGTACAATTTGTTTTTTATCAAAAAAATTAATTTTTTGTTCTATATTCTCCTCTGTTATTCCATTTTCATCAATATAATCTTGCGTTAATATTGAATATACAGAATAATCATCTTTTTTTGCTTGATATTCAATATATTTTGTAATGCAATCTTCTATTGTAAAAAATAAATTTCTATCTGTCATATTTTTTATAGAATAATCTTTTTCACTACTTAATGAATTTGTTTCTTCATTATTTGAAATATTTTCATTATTATATACATTATTTTCATTATCTTTATTGTTTTCTATAGTATTTTGTTCATTTTCTGTATTTTCAGTATCTTCTATATTTTCTGTGTTTTCGGTGTTTTGCTGTAAAACAGTATTATTAGAATTATTATTGTTTGTATATAAATATATTAATACAGCTATAATTATAGTTAATATTAATAAGACACTAATAATTGTTATTTTAATATATTTCATACTATTCCTCCTCTTCAAATGCAATAATAAAATTATTTATATTATCAGATTTTATAACTACATCTAGTGTCAAATAATAATCTTCATCATTTTGTAATATTAATTGAAACATATATGTATTTTTTTCTTCTACTTCATTAAATGTTGTAAATGTTACATTTTGTTTTTCTATATTTATAATATAGTTTTTAAAATCTTCTAATTCTTTAAAACTATCCATTTTAAAATTTTCAGATAATTTATTATATAAATATTCATAATCATTACATCTAATTATATTATCAATTTTTGAAATAAGTAAATCTATTTTTCCAATTTTATCAGATTTTTTAAATTTATCTTGTATTCCAGGAATATCAATTGTGTATGTATCACATATTATGCTATAGTTGTTATCTTTTTGTCTAAATATAATATAATTATTATTTTTATCATTACATATAAAATCATTAAATCCTGTTGTTTTATCTACATAATAATTATTTATTTCAGAGTTTTTCCAATTATTAATATATGTTTTTAAAAAATTATCATATTCATTTTTATTTGAAAATTTTTCATTATAATAATCTTTATCAATTTTATTATAAAAATCATTTAAATTATTATTTATCATATATTTAAATTCATTAAAATAATTATTTACTTGTTCATCATCTGAAATTTCTAATGTGTCATTTTGTTCCGTTATAGTATTAGCATTTTCATATTTTTTTGTATTATTATTATAATTATTTTTTAATATAACACTTGTAACAATTAAAATAATTATTACAAGTATTATTATTAATATTAATATTTTTAACTTTTTCATAATTCTCCTTTTATTTTGGTTGTGATAAATATACATATGTTACAGATGGATGTTTTCGTTTAAAGTCTGCAATATTTACTTTATCTAGTCCTCTCCACCATGTTCCACTACCACAATGGCTAATATACATATATTGACCATCAACAGCTTCAACAATTCCAACATGACCAACATCACTGTTAGTATAACTAAATATAGAATTTGTTTGAGGTGTTGAACCAGATTTAAATACTTGGCTATATCTTTTTCCCCATTCTCCACCATTTCCATATGTTCCACCACTAGTACGTACATGTTTTCTGGCATCATCTATACTTTTATATTTAGTTCCATATGCTGCTAAATATTGGTTTGAACGTACATATGCCCACCATGTACATTGTGCAACTTCTAAGGCTTTGGTAAGATCATATTTTTTATATCCAGCTGAACTTCTTATTTTACTTGCATTAACTGTAATGTCTGCTGAACTAGATAATTCTCCAGTAATTGCAGGTAATCCATAATAATCTTCTAAAGCTGTTCTTAACATTTTCATATTGCTTTCATTTACTTTACCATTTTCTATTATATTTATTCCAAATGTATTTCCTGAACCTTGCCATTCAGAATATACACCACCATTAGATATAATATTAACTTTATCAAAAAAGAAACATTGCACACTTTCTTCTGAACGCCCATATCCATACCAACCAGTTTTAAATAAAATCCATTCAGAATCTCTTCTGTTTTGAACACCTTTATTAAAACTACCAGAAGCTGTATTAGGTTTCTTCAAATAATTTGTATATAAACTCGAGTTAAACATTGTTTTAGATGCTGTAACTCCATATTCCAAATCACTTGATTTCCAATACTTTGAAAAAGCTGTTTTAAAATCTTCTCCACTAACACTATATTTGGTCCAACCAGCAGAACCACAATTATATACCCTTGAAATTAAAGCATGTTTTTGATATTCTGTTAAACCAAGTCCTTCTGTAGCTTTTTCAACAACTTCTTTATTTTCTTGCAATTCTTTGTCTTCTAAGGCATCTACAAATTCTACTGGGATTTCTGAACCTATTGAAGTGCTATATCCAGCTGCTCTTATTTCTTTTCCATGTGCTGCAATATCTACACCATATCCAACGGCAGATCCTCCACCACCATCAGATTCAACAATATATTTAGTTCCATCTGCATTTGTTTTTGCTCCACCTTCATTTTCCCAAGCATGTAAATATGCTTTTAATAAATCATCTGCTGCTGCTGTATCAACTTTACCTTGAGTCCCATTATTATTAGAGTTCCAAAAATTAAAAAGAGAAGCGAAAATAGAAGCAACAATAACGAGAGAAACAACAATAGCAATAATAGGAACAGCATAAGGTAAAATAATAGAGACAACAGAAAAGACAGCATGTTTAAAAGCAGCACCAGCCATTTTAGCAAGATTATGCAAGGCTAATTTAAGAGAATTTTTAGAAAAGCCCGCCAGGCCATCTTTTTTAATAGAATTGGCAGTATCACCAACTTTTTTAATGTTTTTAAAAATATCAAATAAACCGCATATTACCACATTCTTTCAATTATATTCTGAGTCATAATAAATCTAAAATAGGAAGTTTCAGAGAACAATCCTATAATAGAGCAAAAGCGGACATAAAAAGCAAAAGTAGTTATAAAAAGAATAAGAAGTCCGCAATAATGTTCTCTATGATGAGAGATAAGTTAATTATAAAAAAGATAATTATCTAAAGGCAAAATAAGCAAAAAACCAAGTAAGAAAGATAAAGTGTAAGTTAGGTATTAGGTAAATTAGTTCTAGGCGTTGTATTTCCAGGTTGATGAGGATCATTGTTAGAAGGACGAGGAGAAGTATGTTAAGAAGATCTACGTCTTTCTTCTTCTTGTTTTTCTCTAGCATTAACATATCTTCTCCATTCACCTTTAATTTTAGATTCTCTAATTAAATATTCCTCTTGTTCAACTCTTGCTTCTGCATCAGCTTTATTCATGCCATTATTCATTTGTTCTTGAATTTTACCTTTTCTCCACTGATCCATTTTTTTATCATCATTAACATCAAGGCCTTTTGATTCATTAATGCCATATGCAGCTGTTTGAAGATCAAGTTCCTTGTTATTTTTTTCCATTTCAAGAGCTCTTTTTTGATCTTTTTCATCTTTAATGCCGTAGCCTTCTAATTCAAACATTTTTTCTTGAATCTTTTTAGCATCTTCAGGAGAGCCCAAACTGCTTGCCATAGAAAGAGCCTTTCTATAATTTTCACCATTGTCCATATAAGCTTTTTTAGCTCTTTTCTTATTTCTCTCCTCATTATTTTTATCAATATTCATAGGATCCTTAAAGTCTCTAATAGCATCCATAGCTTTTCTAGCGCCAGGGCCAATTCTTTCAACAGTATATTTACCAGCTTTTCTACCAATAGTACCAGTAACCATACCACCAGTCAAAGCCATTTGAAAGGCTTTAGAAGGATCACCTGATAAAGCACCAATAGCTAAACCAGCTGCAGCTCCAGGAACCATAGAAGCAGCAGTAGCAAAAGCACCGCCTACTTTTAAAACACCTTTACCAAGTCCTTTAACAAGTCCCCCGGCAGCTTTTTTACCAGCTCTGCCTATCATATTTGCTCTAGCCATAGCTACAGGATCCTTAGTCTTTTCGTTAGAACCATCATCTGAAGGATTATCACCGTTAATCGCAGGAGAAGTAGGAGATGTAATAGGCATAGTAGGATTTCCATCATCAGCATCATCTGGGCTTTCAATAGGTTGAGTAGAGCCTTGTTGTGGAGAGTCAGCATTAGGTTGACTACCTTGTTGAGTTGGGTCAGTATTCTCATCAGAATTTTCTTGAGAAGGAGTATCCGTTCCAAAAACCGTTCCCGTTGCTCCGTTGCCATTTGAACCAATAGGTAATGGAGCACTAAAAGATGGAGATGAAGTTGGAATAGTTGTGCTACTAGAATTATTAGCTCCAGAAGCTTTTGCACCAGAAGTTTTTCCACTAGAAATTTGATTTAATTTTGACAATTGTTTTAAATCAGTAAGAGCATGCAAACCACCTAATAAAGGGGACATTCCATTTCCTTCAGCTGCACCCAAGCTTGCCTTATCAAAGTTAAACATTTTCTTCAATATTTTTTCTGCAGTCAACATAAATGCCAATAGTCCTATTGCTATTATAGGATTGTTTTTTATCAAATCTACTGAACCTCCTGCAAAAACAATATATAATAATAAGTGAAAAGGTTGTATAAGAGCGTTAAATAGGTACTCTTTAAACCACATATCAAAACCTTGAGATTTTCCATCTCCCAATTTATCTAAAGGATATGTAACTGTAATTATTGGTGCAATTAATGTTAAAAAGGCAATCATTAAAGTCCTTTTTAAATATGTCCATGTATATATTACTGTAAATACTACTAAAAGAGCATACACACATATATAAGGAAGTTGTGTTAAAGGATCTTTATATTCACAATTAAATCTCATTAATCCCATCAAATTTGTTTTAAATTCTTGTGTTCCACCATCCACACTAACAAGATATGTTGTTGTTGCACTTCCAACTAAATTTGTTATAGAATTGGTCAAATATACTATAAAAGCCATAATGTAATGCATTACAAACAATAAACAAAATGCAACTAACCAATCCATAAGCATATTTTTATATTTAGCTTTTTCTCCTGCACTGCTAATTATAATTCTAATTCCTATATATACTAAAATAGGTAACATAGATACTCCAGCTAAAATTCTTAAAGCATTATACCAATCAGAAATATGTCCTCTTAATGTACTAGCAATAGATTTACTAACTTTATAATCTCCTACTGTTTTATTTGAATCGTCTTTGCTTATAAAATCTATTGAAAATGCATTTATTTTATTTGAAAATAAAGCTTCTGGTGTATAAACTATTGCTGGTATATCATATCCTGCACCTCCAGTGAAAAAATCTGAAAGTGAATCAAACCATGAGCCATAATCACCTGAATTAACTTCTATAGTGTCTCCTTGGGGCTCTCCCCATTTAATATATGTATCATCATAATTTCCACTACTATCTGGTATTATTCCTAAATCTTTTAATTCATCACCTTTGTCATTAGAAGCTCTTAATACCCACATAGAATCAACTGGTCCACCTACAAGGTAATATTGTACAAGTCCTACAACAGCATCCAGTCCTAATTTAATAAGTCCTGTAAGTGGCTGAAATACTGCTTCTTTTAAATTAAATGCATGTGATTGTACTGGACAAATGACATTAAATATTAATATAACTATACATAATGCTATAATTATCTTTTGTATGAATTTATTGTTTTTTAATATATTCATTTAGTCCTCCTTTAAATTATTCTTCTTCGACCTTTTTTTACCATATTGTTTAAATTTGTTTCAACAAATTCAAATTCTTTGTTTGTAGGCTTTATCTGCAGAATTGCTGTATCTCCACCAACTTTTAAAATTCCTTCACCTTTATTGCAAGTTATTAAAAAGTTTGCTTCACCATCACTTAGTTTAAAAACTTCTTTTACATATTGAATTTCAGATTTATCCTGTGCTAAAAATAGTTTTGTATCTGATGAAGTTAAAACAACTTGTGCTTCTTGCTTTTCATAAAAATCTTGAAATCTTTGTGAAACAATTGCAAGTGATACATTTCTTTTTCTAGCACGTCTTGCCATTGTATTTAAGAATTCCACTGCTTCTGGGTATGGCAGTAGCATCCATGCTTCATCAACTAGCACTCTTTTTCTTTTTGCTTTTTTTCTGTCTTCACTATTTTTCTTAACAAATTTTTCCCATATCCATGAAAGTAATATTTGTTGTGCAAGTGGTCTTGCAAATCTTTCTTCAAGTTGTGAAATATCAAAATTTATAAATGGCTCACCTTCTAAAAGTTCAAATGTAGATTGTCCATCAAAATATGCCATTTGACCATCATATTCTCTTATATATTGTTTCATTACTTTTAACAAATAACTATATTGATATTGATAGTCTGGATTTTTATTTTGACTTGCTTTTCTTTCTATTCTTTTATACCAACTACTAATTGTAGGCATTTCTTTTTTGTTATTACCAAAAGTGTCTATTCTTCTAGCTTGGTCATTTATTCTGTATAAACTATTAGGATTGCTATTAATTCCTCTACTTAAATATTCTTCATATACAGACTCCGCTATTATTTGTTTTGTTAATTCGTTTACTTCTTTACTTCTAGTACTACCTTTGGCCATTATTAGTAAAGCCTGTGTTACGTCTTCTACTTTATTTTCTATATTTAAAACATTTCTTTCTTTTCCTGTTATTTCATCTTTTACTGTTTCAATTTCTAGATCAAATGGATTAATTATAGTTTTTGAACTTGGACTTATAACAACATTTACTCCACCTAAGCTTTCTGCAACTATAGAATACTCACCTTCTGCATCTAGGGCTAGACTTTCTATTCCCATTAATACATAAGATCTTGAAATTAATGTTTTCATAGTTACTGATTTACCAGCACCAGATTTAGCAAATATAACCATGTTATAATTATTTAATGTAGGACTAAAATTATCAAAAAGAATTGGTACTCCTGTTTGTTTGTTAAATCCTAATGGAATTCCAACTTCATGTCCAACATCTGATGTTATAAATGGAAATATTGTTCCCATTGATTGTCTGTCAAACATGTGTGTTCTTTGGATTTTATCATCAAATAAAGGAAGATTGCTTTTAAAAGCCTCTTCTTGCCTTCCCCATGTTGTTTTTAGTGCAACTAATGATTTTGCAGTTTCATTGGCAAGTAATTTTGTTAATCTATCTAAATCTTCTAAGCTATATGCAAATAGTGTTGTGATAACTGATGCTTCATACATTTTATTGAACCCTGCAGCAATTTCATCTCTTAGTTGTTCTGTTTCTAATCTTTTTTGAGTTAATGTACTTTCTCTGTTTATATTACCTCTATCCATTGCAACAATTCTTTCTGTTTCTAGCTCATTTATTGTTTTATTTAATTCTGTTTGTGTTCTTGATTCAGGTATTGGGTTTATATATACAGATGTATTTATATCTCCAAACATGTATATATCCCTAAACAATTCTGGAAAAGTAGCCATTCTTGGTAATGTAGATACAAAAAAGCTTCTTGCAAATCTTGTTACATTAGATATAATTTCTATATGATCTATATTAGAAACATCTACGCCTGAAGGTGCTATTAACTCCTTTACAGTTTGTTTTTTAAATAATTTTTTTTCTTTTGGTTTTACACTACTAGACTGTACGTTTTTTTCTTCCTCTTGTTGTTTTCTTTTCTTCCACATTGTTTTCTATTCCTCCTTCCTTTTTCGCTTTTTTACTGTCGTTTTCAGCAAATTCTTTTTGAAATTCTTCAATTGCTTCTTGAGCTGTTTGTTCTCCTATTACCCTTTTATTTTGTTCTAATTTTTCTAAAATTTGTTTTCTAACAATTTGTTCAAGGTTTTCAAATAGTTCATCTGCTTCACGTTCTTTTTTACTTCTATTTATATCTTCTAATTTATCATTTATTCTTTGTACTGATTGTTTTTCTACTTCTTTATATAATAAATTAATTTTTTTATCTAGTACGTCTGGAGCTGTTGTATATAGCTCGTCATATTTAGCTTCTAAAGCTCTGCTTAATCCAAATGTTTCTGTTTCATCTCTGTTGTATGCAATATAAAGAAGTTCTACTAATTCATTTGAAGATAATATCTTACCAGTTACACCCGTAGGAGCTAAAGATCTTATAATAGATATTGATTTTGAATATAATTCTGAAAAAGCTAATGATCTTATTTCTTCTTCATATAATTCGTCTTTTTCATCATTATAATAAGGAACTATTATATAGTATTTTTTACTTAAAACATTTCTGTTTTGACTCATTTTTTCAGTATTATCTATAATATCTTTTCCATATTCATATAAGTTCCTTTGTTTAGTTAAGTTGTAAAAATCTTGTTCCAGATTTTCTGTTTTATCTCCATTTGCTAATTTAAAAGCATATTGTTGTTCCATATATTTGTATTTATCTTCTATTTCTTGAAATCTTTTTTTATAATTCGCTATACTTCTTTCCAAATTTAAAGTTCTTGTTTGTACATATATTTGAATTGGATGTCTTAATGTATTTAAAAATTGCCAAAATCCCATTTCTACTGAATTTTTTTCTATTTCAGACATTAAGTCAAAATTGATTCCTTGACATTCAATAATCATTAAATATTTTCTACATTTTTTTTGTACAATCATGTTATCTTCTATTTTTTCAAATTCCATAAAATCAAATATAGACTGTTTATTGTAACCATCTGAACTTTTCTTTATTGGCTCCTCTTGCTCACTATTTTCAGTTTTGTCACTTTCTTTTTTAGGCTTATTTTGCTTTATTTTTAAATGTACTAACGCAAAAAACAAAACAAGAAGTACTACTGTTAAAACTACTGCCGTAATTACTAATATAATTACAACTTGTTCTACGTTATTATTCATCTTTTTTTCCTCCTTTGTATATATAAATTTTATTCTTATTTCTTACTTTAAACATAACTGTTCTTCTAATTATTTCATCTATACTTTCTCCACTTGTTTTTCTTGTTATTTCAAATGCAGAAGTTGATGGCATTTTAAATGTTGCAATAGCAAAACCAACAAAAGCTAGTACTCCCATTATTATCCACCCAATTATACTTACTCCTAAAAAACTGAAAAATTTATAAAATGGAAATCCTAATCCCATTCCTATTGCAGTATAAATTAAAGCCTTTCCTGAAAAGATATATAATATTCTTCCCTCTCCTTTGGTATCTCTTGGTATTAAATATGGTTGCATTTTTTTCCTCCTTTATAATTACACTATTATCTTTATTTTATCATATTTTTCAATTTTTTTCTAGCTTTCGACGTATTATTACATAATTTTAACACTACTGTAATACGCCCGTTATATTGATTTTAACAGCTTTTTTCGTTGTTTCTGTTTGTTTCCCTAAGTATTTTTGGATAAAATTATATGAATTTTTTGATTTTTATTTCTTAGCTTAAAAAAAGATATTTCTTATTTTTCACATAAGAAATACCTTTTTTTAAATGGCTACAGCAAATTTATATATTATTCCTGCAACATTTGATATTACAAGTAATAAGGAACAACCTATAACATATGGTTTTAAACTTTCTTTATATTCTGCTTTTTCCTCTACACTTCCATACATATATTTAATTCCTATAATTATTAATGCTACAACAGAAGCTATTGTTCCTAAAACTTGTAATGTTCCAATTATAACTTGTGCTTTACTTGCAAGTTGACTTGCTCCTGAAACTCCATTAGATGCATGTGGATTATAAATATCTGTTTTTATGCCTATTCCTTTTGCCATTACTTTTGTTTGTAAAGAGATTAATATAGTTAGAAAAAATGTAGATATGTATAATATTTTCTCTCTTATTTTTTTAGCTATATTTTTCATAAATTTCGTCTCCCCTTTCTTTACATTGCATTGAATATTTTCATTGCTAATGCCCATATTCCAAATGCTCCAAATGCTACAACACAACCAATTATGTATGGAATAAACATTTCTTTTATTTTTGCTTGTCCTTCTACACTTGATGTTATTAGTTTTACTGCCATATATGTTCCAATAATTACGGCTGCCACTATTGCTACAGCTAACAATGCATTATATAAACTTTTTACTATTTTGGCTAATTTACTTTGGTCTATTTTATTATCTTTTGATAAATCTATAAATTGGTCTGCTTCTGTCATTGTAGTATCTATTGTTTGTTCATTAACATCACTGTTGCTTTCTACATATCCTAAATCTCTTTGTTCTAGCTTCTTTTCGGAAACTTTCTCTGAAGTGTTTTGGAAATCTTCTTGAGATGTATCTGTTTCACTATCTCTCTGTGTTGGATTTACATTAGTACCAGCAACTTTAATTATTCCTATTTCTTTATCAGAATTTGAATGCTTTTTTATTGCATTTTTTAACCATTTTTTAATGGTATTTGAATCATCGATTCTTTGTTGAATCTCTTTTATATTTTGCATTGCTGTTACTTGTTTACCTGGATTTGGGTTACTATTCGCTTCTTCAGTTAATTTTTTTACGTATTCATTTGCTGTTTTTTGCCATTTTTCTATATTTTCTAACGCTTGCTTTTGTTGCTTTGTATACATTTCTTTTATATTACTTTGACTAATTTTTGTAATTCCTTTTACCTTTATAGTTTTCTTTACTGTAGGAGATGTGTCTTTTTTCCATGCCAATAGTAATCTATTTCTCACTATGTCTAATTTTATTCCAGAATAAACTTTGTCGGCTCCATTTATTTGGCTTAATTGTTTTTCTGGATCACCATTTCCACTAAAATCTTTGCTATTAAATGTCTGAGAAACTGTTTGTGCTTTTCCTCTACCATAAATATCAACATCCCAAGTATTTTTAATAACCTCTGCATCATTTGCTGCTAGTACTTGGCTATTTGAAAAAATCATAATTGTTATAATTAATATAGCTATTATTTGAATTTTTATAATAAGATTTTTCATAGAACCACCTTCTTTAAATTCTCTCACTCTTATAATTATATCATATTTTTTATCATTTTTCTACATAATTCAACAATTATCAGAAGATTATTACTGGATGGTTACAATTCACAGCTAAATTATATGTATTCTAGAAAATTAATATCTTTTCTCATAAACTGTAATTTGTAACACTAGATGATGGTTTTTATTACTTAAAACTTATATTTTATTTTTAATATTACATCGCATTAAATATTTTCATTACTAATGCCCATATTCCAAATGCTCCAAATGCTCCAACACAACCAATTATATATGGAATAAACATTTCTTTTATTTTTGCTTGTCCCTCTACACTTGATGTTATTAGTTTTACTGCCATATATGTTCCAATAATTACGGCTGCCACTATTGCTACAGCTAGTAATGCATTATATAAACTTTTTACTATTTTGGCTAATTTACTTTGGTCTATTTTATTATCTTTTGCTAAATCTATAAACTGGTCTGCTTCTGTCATTGTAGTATCTATTGTTTGTTCATTAACATCACTGTTGCTTTCTACATATCCTAAACCTCTTTTTGCTAATTTCTTTTCTTTTACTTTATTATCATAATCATTGTTTAAGTCCTGTGTAGCTTCTGCTGCCCCTTGTACCTGTTCTTCTGTATATTCTTGTCCATTATTCATATTTTCAAATATTTTTTTTGCTTCTGTTCCATTCTTTACCAATTCAAATGATTTTGAAATTGTTTGTAATTGAGTTTTTTCTTTGCTTTTTATTGTTGCATCTGCACATATTTCTTTATATTTATCTAAAAACTGATCTGATTGAGCTTTCATACTATCTGAATCAATTCCTGAAGTTGCCATTGATTCTAGCATTATATCAAATAATTGCAAATATGCACTTCTATCACTAGGAGTTTTATTTAAATCTTTAGGAGTTTGACTAAGTAAATTTGCATATATTGCTGGATCTTGATTTCCAACTACATTTCCTGTTTGGTTTGCTATAACATACATATTATTTTTTTCTATATACGGAGTCCATTCTTTAAGCTGATCTTCCCAGTATCCTGATTCCCCATAAGATTTTCCATATACTATAGATACGCTTAAAAATAATATTGTTATAAATAAACTTATTATTTTCTTCATACACAACACCTCCTAACATTAGTAAAAAGATTTTTAGTATAATTTTCCTTGTATAAAATAAATAATAAAATTTAAAAATTTTTCTTTGATTTGTTCTTGCCCGATTTGAGTTTTCAACTAAAATGATAAAATCTCAAAGTGCTAGCAATGTAACTTTTATATAATATTCTACTTTTTTATTATATAAAAAACTGCCTAAATTTGAATTAGACAGTCTTATTATGTATTCTTATTTTAATTATTGCATAAATTTAATAACAGCTCCTGCAATCATTGAAGCTGAAAAGATTAAAGCTGCACCAATAATATATGGTATGAATGTTTTCTTGTATTCAGCTTTTTCTTCTGCACTACCCATCATATATTTTATACCTAAAACTATTAAAATAGCAACAGAAGTTACAACACCTACTGCTTGTAAAACACCTATTAATTTGTTACCTATTTTTGTTATGTCAGATGTAGCAGATGTATCTGTTCCAGTTAAAGTTGAAGGATCTATTTGTGCATATGAACCATAATAGTTTCCAAATATCATAACCCCCATGATAGCTAATAAAGTTATTGCCATAATTACTTTTAAACTTTTTTTCATATCATTCACCTCTTTCTATTTTCTAGATAATTCTTTGTTGAAAATATTGTAATTTTCTTATATTAAACTCTACTAATCTCATTATAAACTATTTTTGTATTTTTTGCAAGGTTTTGTCAATATTTATATAAATATCAAATTCTTCTATTTCTCCATCTTTTTCAAAATTATTCTTTATATAATCTCTAACTATTTCCGATTCTTGATATATCACGTCCTTTTCATTTCTGTCTAATAATATATATGTATCTTTTAAATTAATTATTTTTTGTAATAATCCTCCTTCCCCATTTTTTCCTAAATTACCTCTAAATGGTAAATCAAATTCAACATTACTACTTTTTAATGGAATCATATAAAATGCTGCTTTGCTTGATAATACTATAACATGTTTATCATTGTTTTTTATATAATTAGTTACATTTTCTATATTTTTATAAAGATCTTCTTTCATATCTACACCATAAAATGGATCTTTTTTACTAAAATAATAATTTTCATTATGTATTTTTATATATGAATCTATATAATAAACACTTGATATTACCATACAAGCAATTATTAAAATATAAAAAATTATATTTATTACTTTTTTATTTAATGTAAATTTATTTTTATCAATTAATATTTTTATTAACCCAATAAATAATATTAATACCATATTTATTGCATACATAAAATGTGCAGTATTAAATATTGGATAAACTATTAAATTTGAACATAATGCAAAAATATTTAATATAATAATTTTTTCTTTTTCATTTTTATCAATAATTTTATGCTTTATATAAAACCATGTTAAATATAAATTTATAATATTAAAAAATACTAATAAAATTGCAGATTGAATTTCTATTCCTTTATTACGATTTGAAAATTCCGCTATTCCTTGCACAGCAAAATTCATAAAATCATTTAATATATTTTTTTGATAATATATAGCAATAAAAATTAATAATAAAAAAATAAAAATTAAATATGTTTTTAATATATCAATTATTTTATTTTTATTATTTTTTTCACTAAAAATTTCTATCATAAATAAACTAATTGCATAAAATGCACCAATATTTTGTTTAGACATAAATATTAAAAATAAAATAATGCCTTGAATAATATTATTATATTTATATTTTTTTATATAGCAAAATACTCCTAGTAAATAAAATAAAAATGCTAAAGAATTATAATTAGCTTGTATTGAAGGTAATCCATACCACTTAAATAAAATTAAAAATAATACCAATATTAAAGATATTTTTTTTCTTATTTTTAATTCTTTTAAAATTTTATATTCTAAAAAATATATGCCTGTTACGATTATTATATTATATATTCTAAAAATTAAAAAATTTGCACCTAGTAATTTAAATAATATTTCTCCTATATAAAAAAATAATGGTGTTACAATTACATTAGATTCTTTATATATTACAAATCCATTATACATTTTATAAACATTTTGGAAATTCCATATTTCGTCAGAGTTTGCTAATTTTATATCTAGCACAATTCCTGTTATTGATAATATTATTACAATTATTACAAATAAATTATCATATTTGTTTATTATTTTTGCTACTTTTCCCTTCATAATACTTCCTTTTATAAATTTTTATTACTGTAATAATATTTTATCATATTGTTAGTTTGTCTGCAATAATTATATTATTGCTTAAAAAGCAAAAACGAAAGTAGAATTCTACTTTCGTTTTTGTAACTGTTAATACACATACTCCCAACTTTTTACTAGTTTCATAACTAGATACAAGAAATCGTAAGGAGTGATATAGCTTTCTTTTACAAGCATAACCTTTTTAGTATACTTCATCAGTACACTGTGATTTAGATCCTCAATCATACGCCATATAGCTAGGTATATGCTGTATGGTTGACTCTTAATCTGTTCTTCCTTTCTCACTTCATTCAAAAGTTTCTCTATATTACCGCCGTACGGTAATCTTTCTCCCTCTTCGTACCTCGTAAGCATTTGCCTTAAGGCCCTGATTGTAGCAGGATAACCCGTAACATTTTTGTTTACTCCAAGCATTTCAAGTACTTCCGGGATTTTCTTCTCTGTCTCATTCATGTTGTGTTCTCCTTAGTCCGTCGAGAGAATTATTATAATATTCTCTCATTGTTTGCAGCTTTCTTCTGAGTCCATTTTGGACCCTATGTTATAATTATACATTTTTTACAGTATTTGTTAATAGGTTTCCATAAAGTTTTTAGTTGTAAATTTAATATTTTATCTAATAATTTTTTATTCAAAAATTTCTCCTTTTATTTCTACAATTTCTTTTATAGGAATTTCTATTTTATTTTCCAAAATAATTAATTGGTTATATTCATCTATTTTAGTAACTTTTCCTATTATTTCTTTATATTTTCCTCCATTTTTCTTATTATCTGGAATAAAATATATAAAAATTAATATTAATTCTTTTTTTAAATCTATATATTTTTTTATTAATTGTATTTTATAATCTAACATATTTTTTTCTTCTTCATTAAGTTGTTTTCTAGTATCTGTATATCTTTGAGTTTCATTTATTATTTCTTTATATCCTGTTAAAGCTGAAAATGGTGCAAACTGTGCGGCTCTTAGCTCCAATGACATTTTCTCATGTTTTTTTGATACATGATGAGGTAAATTTATAATATCTAAATATTTTTTATTCATTTATTCCTTATGACCTCCTACTTGTTTATTTCTGTCTATTGTTGTTGCACCTTCTTGTAAATTCATTCCTTTTATAATCGCATTTTTTCCATATTTTCTTTTTATATTTATCATTGCTTTTTGTAATTCTTTTTCTTCAATTTCATTCTTCCTTTTTTCCACATTTTCTTGACAATTTGTGAATAAATTTAATTGTTCAAAGTTTTTTTCTTGTTTTCTTTCCTCTTCACTAACAATATTATTTGCTGTTATATTTATTCTTCTTATTAATAAATTTTTATTTATTATTTTTTCATACAATTTTATTACAGCCTGCATTATTATTTTTGTTGATGATGTTATATGGTCTAAATTTATTGTTCCATGTGCATGCTTAGGTATTTTTCTACCATAACGATCTTCCACTACTTCCCCTTTATATGCTTTTCTCATCTGATTATTTTTTAAATTTTCAATATCATATCCTATTGTTAAAACTATTTGTTTTGTTAATAATTGCTTTTCTACTAATTCCAATGTGAGCAATTCTGCCATTTCTTTTACAATTATTTTTGTTTGTTCGTAATTGTAAGGACAATGTAATACTTGCCCAGAACATATACTTTTATTTACTGGCTTATATTTTTTTATGTCTTCTAATGTTACTGGTTCCCAGCCCCATGCATGATCTATTAATAATTCTGCATTTACACCTAATAACTTATACAAAATTTCTTCATTTTCTATTGATGTTTTTGCAACATCTCCCATTGTAAAAATTCTATGTTTTTCCAGCATTTTAGCATAACCTTTACCAACTCTCCAAAAATCCGTAATTGGTTTATGATCCCATAATAATTGTCTATATCTTTTTTCGTCTAATCCAGCTATTCTTACGCCTTGTTCATTTGGATTAACATGTTTAGCAACTATATCCATTGCTATTTTACACAGATATAAATTTGTGCCAATTCCACCTGTTGCTGTAATTCCTGTGCTTTCGTAAATATCTTTTATCACTTTTGTTATTAATTCTTGTGCTTTCATATTGTATATTTTTAAATATTTTGTAATTTCTATAAATACCTCATCTATTGAATATACGTATATATCCTCTGGCGAAAACCATTTTAAATAGATTTTATAAATATTTGTGCTATATTTCATATAATATGACATTCTTGGTGGTGCAATAATATAACTTAATTTCAGGTCTGAATTTTTTTTTAATATATTTTCATCAAATGATGAACCCGTAAATGTTTTATTTGGTGCTTTTATTTTTCTTTCTATATTAATTTCTTTTACTTTTTGTATAACCTCAAACAGTCTTGCTCTTCCAGGAATTCCGTAACTTTTTAACGAAGGACTAACAGCTAGACATATTGTTTTTTCTGTTCTACTACTATCTGCTACTACCAAATTTGTAGTTATTGGATTCAATCCTCGTTCTTTGCATTCTACAGATGCATAAAAACTTTTCAAATCTATTGATATATAAATATGTTGATTATCTTGCATACGATATCTCCTTACATAAATATTTTATATAAGAATTATATCATTTTTTTATATTTTTGTAAACGTTTGTTTGCAATTTTATCAAAAAAACTATTCCTGTTTTTAGGAATAGTTTTAATTTTGATTTCTTATTTTCATATAATTTTTATGCTATATTTCCAAACAAAACTATCATTCTCATAATATATGTTATTTGAAACATAATTCAAGTTATTTCAAAATGTTTATTGCTTTTATTTCAACGATTAACAGACTTTTTTAAAAATTTCTTTATTTTTCTGTGAATTCTATGTGTATTATAATTTGTCATATAATACACTATCATCAAATACATTGAATTAATAACTGTAGCAAATGAGCATTCACTAGATGTAAAACCTTCATACCATTTAGGCGGTTTTAATTCTATTTCTTCAAATTTTTTAATCCATATTTTTGAAATGCCTAATACATATGTGTAAGGTAAAATTTCATAAAAATATTCTGAATCATTATATAATAATTCTTCCATTTTTGATTTATTCATATTTTTTAAACATTTTTTAAAACTTTCAATTTCATGCAATAATTCTAAACCATATGTATTTTTAGTTTTTATAGTTCCGTATAATATTATCAATATAATAAGTGATATACTTTCTAAAATAAACTTTGCTAAATATAATATTCCACCATATATATTTATTCCACTTCCTTCCATAGCTAAAAATCCAGTAAGTATGCTCGTTGCTATAGCAATTATTAGTATAGATTTATTTTGCATTTTATATAGCAATAATAATGGATAAAAAACAGCTCCCAATGAAAATGGTACAAATATAAGTATATCAATTACATTGCTAATACTTGAAAAAAAGCCTACTCCTCCCATAATAAGAATTTGAAAAACAATCATTACCAGTAAATTTAACCTAACTCTTGTAAGACTTTCATCTGTATATTTATCATTATTTTCTTTTTTATTTATACTTTTGCTTATTTTAAATATTGTATAATAAAAGCTGTCTACTAGATCTTTTGATGTTATTTCATCTTTTAATAAAAATAAATCATCTAAAAATTTCTTTTCTTCTTGATTGTCTCCATCATATTCTTTTAATTTTATAATTTTAAAATTTTTATGTTTTAATATTATTTCTCTTTTTTTTAAAGATTCAATTTTTAAATATCCTTTATTTGCCAAATAAAGTAATAATGATGTAACATCTTTTTCCTCTGAATAACCTTTATAAATATATCCTAATGTTGTAGTATTTAAATTATGAGGTGGATAATAATAATCCATTTCTATTACATTGTTATTTTGTATATTATTTCTTTTAATATTTTGATATAATTTGAATCCAAAAATAAGCAAAAATATAGAAGCTATTATTTCCAAATCAATACCGCTATGTGTTCCTACAAAATATCCTTCAGGTAATGTAGCATCAATATATAAATCATCTTTTATACCATTTTTAATGCTCCCTTTAATAACATTGTCTGTAATTTTATATTCAATATTTTTTGAATATAAATTTGAAATTTTAATATCTGATTTATTAATTTTTTTT
Source organism: uncultured Clostridia bacterium (assembly GCA_934157205.1). GTDB lineage: Bacteria > Bacillota > Clostridia > TANB77 > CAG-508 > CAG-269. The sequence continues at coordinate 41,508 of CAKPHJ010000001.1, read as the reverse complement.
GGCATTGTTATTGTAAATTCTACATTATTTATTTTTGTCTCATTTTCATTATAAATTAAATAATAAAAAAGATTATCTTCTGTTTTTGATGTATCTTTTTTTCCATCATATGTATATTTAATTTCATATGTTTTTTTATTATTTTCTTTTTCTTTTTTATTTCCTATTTTTAATATTTTATAATTATAATTTGTTATTGCACTATATGAATCATTAACCTCTATATTAGATACATTACTTTTATTAAAATCAAATATAGTCGTTTTTGTTGTTTTTAAAGGTATTTTTATAATTATTTGATTTTCAGCATTTTTTGCATAATTTACTGTTATTTTTTCAGTTATATCATATGTATTATTCTCGTTAACTTTCATATCAATATCATATTTATCTATAGTATATTGTGTGTTTTTATCATTTGCATATGATTTATTATATATAAATAAATTTATTAATAATATTACAATTAATAGGTAAATCTTTTTTTTCATATAAATTTTTATCTCCTTCATATAGTAAAAAAGATATAGAAATTTTTAAAATTTTCATTTATTTTTCCATTTAATATATAAATATACTTATACTGTTATTATTTATCATATATTTTCTTTAATAAAGCCTCTTCTAATGTTTTTGAGAAATTTATTTTTAGTTCTTCTGCTTTGGTATTTACCCACTTTGGAATATTAACAGTCTTTTTAACTAATTCTTTCCCCCATTTATCTGCATATAAACTTATATCTACTGCTATATATGTTTTAAATTTAGAAACATAATCCCAATTCTCTATATCTAAACTATTTTCTAATTTATCAAATGATACTTCTTCAATATTACTTGCCTTTGGAATTCTATCTTCTTCTTCCATATCATCTAATACTACACTTGCAATCAGTTCTTCTGCCATTTCCATTGCCTCTTGCAATGTATCTCCACATGTACTTGCATTATCTAAATCAGGTATAAACACTGAATATCCATTTTCTTTCTCCTCATAAAATAATACTGGATAAATAACTTTCATAATCTACCTCCATCTAATTACAAGCAAGGGTCTATTTCAACCCTGCTTGTTTTAAGATATTGTTAAGAGTTCCTTTAGGTATATCTCCTTTATGATTAGGTACTGAAATACTTCCGTTTCATCTCTGAGTTCCTGTATATGTAATGAGAACCGTTTGTGTGATGATGATACCAACCATTGGAGTTTAACAATTTCTCTAGTTCTCGAAATGTCATGATTATTTCCTCCTAACAACTATATTGTACTACGTATCATACGTATTTGTCAATATAATTATATTTATATTTTATGAAATTTATTCGTTTTTATGTATTATATTAAAATTACTATCTCATTCTTTATTTCAAACTTTTTTAGCTTTATCATTCTCAATTTGAGTTTCTGAACAAATCAATAAAATTACAAATTACTAACGATTATAACTTTTATATACTAAGAAAGTCATACTTTCTTAGTATATAAAAAAAGATATAGAAATTTTTAAAATTTTCTATATCTAATCCTGGCGTAGGTGAGAGGGTTCGAACCTCCGCGCCCCTTACGGGACCTAATTGTTTAGCAAACAATCCCCTTCACCACTTGGGTACACCTACATATCTAATTTTTTGCAAGGATTTGAGTATACCATATAAATAAAACTCAAATAAACAACAATTAAATTTTATTTTATATACAGATTTGTACTTACTCTATTATATAAAAATAAAGATATAAAAGTTTAAATTTAATATTATAAATTAAATTTATGGTCTTTTATATCTCTTTAATCATTGGCGGAGAGGGTGGGATTCGAACCCACGGTACGCTATAAACGCACGCCAATTTTCAAGACTGGTGCCATAAACCAACTCGACCACCTCTCCATATTTAGGACAAATGTCAAATGACAGTATTTATATTAGCATTTTTATTGACATTTGTCAATACATTTTTTTATTTTTTTCGAATAAAAAATTTATAACTTTTTCACTTACTAGTAAAAACATTTTTTATCTTTTTTTACTGAATTTTTGGATGAATTTTTATTTTTATATTCTTATTTATATGCTTATTTTATATTCTTATAGTTTTATTAGTATTTATTGCCTGTTGTATAGCTTGTTCTTCTTCTTCAGATATAGTATATTCAGATTTTCCGTTTATAATCGGCTTAGCGTAAATATTTGACATTTCTCTAGAATATATTCCATTTAATACAACACCATTATCATGTTCATTTAGCAAGGCTAATGCAAAACTTAAATTGCTTCCTGTATCTTTAAATGCATTATATCTAACAATTCCTATTTTTTGTATGCATTTGGTTAAGTCATCATCTAAATTTTTAATATAATTTGTTATTTCAGCATTTTCTTTTTCTATTTTTTCTACCCTATACATATAAGTTTCTAAATCTTCTTCTATGTTTTTTCCATTTCCTAATTTTTTCATAAATTCTTTATATTTTTTGCTTAATTTTGAAAATTTTATTATTATAAAAATATTTTCAATAAATAAAATTGCAATTATACAAAATACTATAATTGAAAATGTGTCTGTATTAATAAATTCTATAATTTTGTCCATTTAATCAGCTCTCTTCCTTTTTAATTAATTATTTTATATTTATTTTTTTATTATTTATTTATTTTAATTATTTTTTTTATTATTTATTTTAATTATTTTTTTATTATTTATTTTAATTGTTTTTTTTATTATTTATTTTAATTGTTTTTTTTATTATTTATTTTAATTATTTTTTTTATTATTTATTTTAATTGTTTTTTTTATTATTTATTTTAATTATTTTTTTTATTATTTATTTTAATTATTTTTTTTATTATTTATTTTAATTATTTTTTAAATTATTTATTTTAATTATTTTTTTTAATTATTTTTTAAATTATTTATTTTAATTATTTTATTAATCCTAATATTCTTTCTAAATCATCATTTGAAGAATATTCTATTACAATTTTTCCTCTTCTTTTTCCTGCATCTAATCTAACTTTTGTTCCAAAAAAACTTTGAAAATTATCTTCAATACTTTTATATAAAATATGATTTCTTTCTGATTCCTCTTTAGTTTCTTTAGTTTTTACTTTTTTTTCTAATTGTCTAACAGTAGCTCCTCTTTCTATCATCTGTACTGCTGTTCTATATTGTTTTTCTGGATCTGTTATAGCAAGTAACGCTTTACAATATCCTTCACTTAATTTTCCTTCTTTAGCCATTTCAAGTACTCGTGGTTCTAAATTTAATATTCTAACCCAATTTGCTATTGTACTTCTTCCTTTGCCTAATTTTTTTGCAACATCTTCTTGTGATAATGAATAGCTATCCATTAATGTTCTTATTCCAAGAGCTTTTTCATATGGATTTAAGTCTTCTCTTTGCATATTTTCTATTAATGAAATTTCTGAGTTTATTTTTTCATTGTCTTCTCTTATTATTGCTGGAATTTCTTTTATTCCTGCAATTTTTGATGCTCTCCATCTTCTTTCGCCTGCAATAATACTGTAATATCCTTCTTTTTTTGTTACTACAATTGGCTGTATTAATCCATATTCTTTAATAGATTCTGCTAATTCTTCTAAAGCCTCTTGATCAAATTTTTTTCTTGGTTGATCTCTATTTGGCTCTATTTCAACAACTTTTAAGTTTTTAAGTGTATCATTTTCTTGCATTTGTTCTTCTTCTGGTGCTGGTCCAAATAAAGCATCTAACCCCTTTCCTAACCCTGTCATTTTTGCCATATGAATTCCTCCTTTATATTTTTATATATTTTTTTCTTGTTTCTTTTCTTCTTCATTTATTTTAGAAAATTCTTTTGCAAACTTTACATAACTCTTTGCTCCTTTTGATCTAGGATCATATTCTGTTATTGGCATACCATAGCTTGGAGCTTCGCTTAGCCTTACATTTCTAGGAATTACTGTTTTATATACTTTGTTATCAAAATATTTTTTTACTTCTTTTACAACTTGATTAGATAAATTTGTTCTAACATCATACATTGTAAGTAATGCCCCTTCAATTTTTATATTTTTATTTAAATGTTTTTTTACTAAATTTATTGTATTTAATAATTGACCTAATCCTTCAAGTGCATAGTATTCACACTGTACAGGAATTAACACACTATCAGATGCTGTAAATGAATTTAATGTAACTAGGCCAAGTGAAGGTGGACAATCTATAAAAATATAATCAAAAGTTTCTTTTACATTTTCTAATTTTTCTTTTAGTCTTTGTTCCCTTGACATCATAGATACAAGCTCAACTTCTGCTCCTGCTAGATTTATGTTTGATGGGCATACTTTTAAGTTTCTAATTATTGTATCTTGAATTGTATCTTCAATTTTAGTGTCATTTACTAAGACATCATATGTTGAAAGTTCAACATCTTTTTCCACTCCTAATCCACTTGTTGCATTTCCTTGAGGATCTGCATCAATTAATAATACTTTTTTCCCTTTTTTTGCTAAAATTGTACTTAAATTAATTGTTGTGGTTGTTTTTCCAACTCCACCTTTTTGATTTGCAACTGATATAATTTTTCCCAATCTATTCGCCTCCATATTGGTTTATTTTTACTTGTACGTTCTTTTATTTATACATTATAATAATATATAAATATAAAAAAAAAGTCAATATTTTTATTAAAAATTTTAATATATTGTTATAATTTTGATTTTGCTTAATTTAAATTTTCAACATATTTCTATTATAGGAATTTCAGAAAATTTTTCTATAATAGAAAAAAGCCAATAGTTTTTAGATATTAAACTATTGGCTCTTTACTTGGCATTCCAGCTTTTCTCGGGAATTTTTTTATTGTATTTTTTTCTTTTTTTATTAAAATTATATTTCTTTCATAATCACTATTAGGTAAATTAAAATTATCAATTTTTATTAAATTTCCACCTAAAACATTTATAGCTTTTTTACATTTATTAATTTCATCATTAATTTCTGACCCCTTCATTGCTACTACCATTCCATCAATTTTTACAAATGGTAGTAAATATTCCGACAATGTCGACATATTTGCAACAGCTCTTGAAGTAGCAATGTCAAATTTTTCTCTATATTCTTTATTATGTGCATATTCTTCTGCTCTTCCATGAATAGCTCTAATATTTTTTAACTCAATTTTATTAATTACATCATCTAAAAATTTTATTCTTTTATTTAAAGAATCTAATAATGTTATTTTTATATCATCTTTTACTATTTTTAATGGTATTCCTGGAAATCCTGCACCTGTTCCAACATCTATAATATTTGCTTCTTGCGGAATATATTTTAATATTGTTAATGAATCTACAAAATGTTTAATAATTATTTCTTTTTCTGATGTAATAGCTGTAAGATTTATTTTTTTATTCCATTCAATTAATAAATTCATATAATTATAAAATTTTTGGTATTGTTCATCTTTTAATTCTAAATTTAATTTTTCTAAATATTCTTCGAAACATTTTTTAAATTCTAAAAAACTCATTTTTATTCCTCGCTTTTTATTTTATTTTTTTGTTGTAAATATACAAGTAATACAGATACATCAGCTGGTGAAACCCCTGATATTCTAGACGCTTGTCCTATTGAATGTGGTTTAAATTTATTTAATTTTTGTCTTCCTTCCAAACTAATTCCTGTTATTTCTTCGTAATTAATTTCTTCTGGTAATATTTTTTCTTCTAATTTTTTAAATTTTTCAACTTGTTCCTCTTGCAATTTAATATATCCTTCATATTTAATTTGAATTTCAACTTCCTCTTTTTCTTGTTTTGTTAAATTTGGTCTATTTTCGTCTATAATTTCTAAATCATCATAATTAATTTCTGTTCTTTTTAATAATTCTGCCATCTTTGTACCTGTTGTAAGTATTGATGTTCCGCATTTTTTTAATAATTTATTTACATCTTCTGTTGGTTTAACAACAGTATTTTTTAATCTTTTAATTTCATTTTCTATATTTTGTTTTTTAACTAAAAATTTATTATATCTTTCATCATTTATTAAGCCAATATCATGTCCTATTTTAGTTAATCTCAAATCTGCATTATCTTGCCTTAATAATAATCTATATTCTGCCCTTGATGTCATCATTCTGTATGGTTCATTTGTTCCTTTTGTAACAATATCATCTATTAAAACGCCTATGTAACCTTGTGTTCTATCCAAAATAACTGGATCTTTTCCTTTTATTTTTTGTGCACTATTTATTCCTGCAATTAACCCTTGACAAGCTGCTTCTTCATATCCTGAAGTTCCATTTATTTGTCCCGCCATGAATAATCCTTCTATTCCTTTATATTCAAGTGATAGCTTCAAATTTGATGGATCTATACAATCATATTCAATAGCATATGCAGGTCTAGTAAATTCTGCATGTTCAAGTCCTGGAATAGTATGATATAAAGCAATTTGTACATCTTCTGGCAATGAAGAACTCATACCTTGTATATACATTTCTTCTGTATCAAGTCCTACTGGTTCAACAAAAGCTTGATGTCTAGGTTTATCACTAAATCTTACAACTTTATCTTCTATTGATGGGCAATATCTTGGACCTGTTCCTTCAATCATTCCAGCATATAATGGTGATCTATGCAAATTTTCTTTTATTATTTTATGTGTTTTTTCATTTGTATAAGTTAAATAACAATCGACTTGTTTAAAGTCTTTTGTCTCATTTTCAAATGAAAATGCCTCTATTCCTTCATCTCCTTTTTGAATTTCCATTTTACTAAAGTCTATGCTTCTTTTATTTATTCTTGCTGGAGTTCCTGTTTTAAATCTTACAAGCTCTATTCCTAGTTTTTTTAAGCAATCAGATAATTTATTAGCTGCTGCTACTCCATCTGGTCCACTTTCTTTTGAGTATTCTCCAATAAATATTTTACCTTTTAAATATGTTCCTGTAGCTAAAATTACAGATTTTACTTTATAAATAGCCCCTACATCTGTTTCTATTTCTGTTATTTTTCCATTTGAAACTTTAATATCTACAATTTCTGCTTGTTTTACTTCAAGATTCTCTTGTTTTTCTAAAGTATGTTTCATTTCTGCTTGATATCTTTTTCTATCTGCTTGTGCTCTTAAAGAATGAACAGCTGGACCTTTTGAAGTATTAAGCATTTTTATTTGAATTTTCGTTTTATCAATATTTTTTGCCATTTCTCCACCTAATGCATCAATTTCTCTTACTAAATGCCCTTTTGAACTTCCTCCTATATGTGGATTACATGGCATATTAGCAATTGCCTCCAAACTTATAGAAAAAATTAATGTTTTCATTCCAAGTCTAGCTGCTGCTAACCCTGCTTCACAACCTGCATGTCCAGCACCAACAACTGCAACATCATATTCACCTGCGTAATAACTCATTTATACTCATCCTTTCTCTCTTTTTCTCGTTTTTTCTGTTCCATGCTCCTTCCGTGTAGAACAAAAAACGTAGTTTTTTTGATTTATTAGTAAATTATTTCTGTTATATTCTTTTTGTTTTATGTATACATTTTTTCATTTTTCTTTATTTTACTCGCAATATCTCGTTTTTTCTCAGTATTCTATAAAATTTTACTTTTGATATTATTTTATGTAACTTAGATTGCTGTTTGCTATTAATTTTAAATAAAAACATCATTTTTCAATATACAATCTAACTTTTTTAAGTCTTTGTTCGTGCGTAAAATTTTCAAGTCAAATTTCTGTGCAATATATTTCTATTATAGGATCTTTTAAAATTTTTTCTATATATTAAAATAATATATTGTCTTATAATATTAATTATAGTTTAATTCTCTTTAAATTAAATTTTAAGCTGTTTTTATTGTTTGATATATAAATTATATGATTTTTATAATTTTTTTGCTTATTTTTGATTTTGAGCCACATTATTTTCCTAAACAAAACTTTGAAAAAATTTCGTTTATTATATCCTCACTAATAGCATCACCTGTTATATTTCCTAAATCTTCTAAAATATTTTTAATATATATTGCTATTATATCAATTGGTAAATTATTTTCTATAGCTTCTTTTGCATTTTTAGTTTCATTTAAAGCTTTAGAAATTAAATTTTTATGTCTAACATTTGTAATTACAATATCATTATCTAAATTAATTTCATTTAATTCGAATAATTTGCTAATTTTATTGTATAATTCATCTATACCAATATTTTTTAATGCAGAAATTTTTATAATATTTTTACTAATTTCTTTAAATTCTTTGCTTTTTTCGTCAATTACAGGATTTAGGTCCTGTTTATTTAGAATAATTATTGATTTTTTAGTTTTTGCTATTTTTATTATTTCTAAATCTTCTTCTGAAAACGGCTTTGAACTGTCAAAAATAGCAATAATTAAATCTGCATCATTTGCAATTTCTCTAGATTTTGCAATTCCTATTTTTTCTACTTCATTATCAGTTTTTCTAATTCCAGCTGTATCAATTAATTTTAATGGTATTCCATTTATAGTAACAAATTCTTCAATTGTATCTCTTGTTGTTCCTTCAAATTCAGTAACAATAGCCCTATTTTCTTTTAAAATAGCATTTAATAAAGAGGATTTTCCCGCATTTGGTCTGCCTATAATTGCCGTTTTTATTCCTTCTTTTATAATTTTTCCATTATCAAAGCTTTTTTCAAGTTTTTTTAATTTATTTTCAATGCTTAAAAGCATTTTTTTTATTTGTTCATTTGTGACATCTTCAACGTCATATTCAGGGTAATCTATAGCAACCTCTATATTTACCATTACATCTAAAATTTCTTGCTTTATTTTGGCAATTTCAGCTGAAAGAGCACCTTCTAATTGCTTAATACCTGTTTTAGCTTCTCTTTCTGATTTTGCATTTATTACATCAATAACAGACTCTGCTTGTAATAAGTCTATTCTGCCATTTAAAAAAGCTCTTTTAGTAAATTCCCCTGGCTCTGCTAAATCTGCACCATTTTTTAAACATAATTCTAATATTTTTTTTACAACAATAGTTCCTCCATGAGAGTTTATTTCACACATATTTTCTGTTGTATAGCTTTTGGGTGCTTTAAAATATGAAACTAAAACCTCATCTACTATTACATTATTTTCATCAATAATATTTCCGTATTTTATACTATAACCCTTTATATCTTCTATTTTTTGTTGTTTTTTTGCTTTGAAAATTTTTTCTAAAATTTCAAAACTTTTTTCACCACTCATTCTTATTATTCCAATTCCTCCAATACCGTGGTGCCGTAGAAATTGATGCAATTGTGCTCATTAAACTCTCTCCTTTTTTTATATAATTTATAATAATTTTTCTTAACAATTTTACCACATTATGTCACTTTTTAAAAGCGTTTTTTGTATATTTTTTTAATAAAGCAAATTTATGTGCAACATATTTCTATTATAGGAAGTTCTCTGAACTTCCTATAATAGAAAAAAGGTCAAATTACAATATTACTTGTAAATCTGACCTTTGACATCTGATTTATTATTTTTTTAATGATATAATTATTCTTCTATGTGGTTCTTCCCCTATACTTGTTGTTATAATTTTAGGATTATCTTGCAATTTACTATGTATTATTTTTCTTTCATAAGCTTGCATTGGTTCTAATTTAACTGGTTTTCCAGTTTTTAAAACTGTTTTTGCAACTTTTTCTGCTAAATTTTCTAATGTTTTCTTTCTTTTTTCTCTATACCCTTGTATATCAAGTATAACTCTTACTTTGTCATCTATTCCCTTAACTGCAACAGCCATTAAAATATTTTGTAAAGAATATAAGGTTTCCCCTCTATACCCTATTAGAAAGCCTATTTCATCACTTTCAATTTTTATATTTATATTATTTTCGTTAGAATCTATAGTATATTTAATTTCTTCAGATATTTGTTTTAAAAATTTATTTAAAAATTTTTCTATATTTTCTTTTGCTTTAGATTGATTTTCTTGTGATATTTTTATTTCTTTTTTAACTTTTACTGTTTTATTTTTTTTTTCTTCTTTGTTTTCTTTTAATGTTAATGAAACTTTAACAACCCTAGGAGCTAAAATACTAAAAAAGCTTCTTTTTTCTTCATTTTCTAGCACTTTTATTTCAACTTTTTCTTTTGAAACTCCTAATTTTTTTAAGCCTTTTTCTATAGCTTCATTTGTTGTTTTACCTTCTGAAATAATACTATTTTCCATGATTATTCTTGTTCCTCCCCAGTTTTTATAGTTTTGTTTAAAACTATTCTTTCTAAAATCATAAGAATATTACTAATTAACCAGTATAATGCAAGTCCTAATGGTGCTACAAAAGCTATTGATATAGACATTATTGGCATCATCCATGACATCATTTTATTTGTTTGCATTAGTGCTTCCATTTCATCTATTTTTTCATCTTCATTAGGAATTAATTCTTTTCCTGTTTCTCCATCTATTACTGTTTGATTGTTACTAGCTTGTTTTTTCTTTGAATTTTGTTGTTTTTCTTGCATTTTTGTTGTCATTCTAATAGAAATGAAAGATGAAATAATATATAATATTGGAATTATATAAACAGTATAATCACTCATGTTTTGTTGTGGTACTTTGCTTAAATCTAATCCTAAGAAATCCATTTTTAAATTTACTTTATCTAATTGACTATCTTCTGGATTTTTTTCTTTTAACCAATTATACTCTCTTATTACATCTATTTCAGGATAAACAGAACTTGATATTTTTCCTTCTTCTTGTAGTTGTGTTATATATTTGTTTATATCTTCTGTTGATATTTTTTCCATGTATGTTAATGGACTTTTTACTAAGTAAAATATAGATAATATCAATACAAATTGTATAATTGCTGTAAAACAACCACTAAATGGACTCATGTTTTCTTGTTTATATAATTGCATCATTTCTTGATTCATTTTTTCGGGATCGTTTTTGTATTTAAATTGTATAACTTTTAGTTCTTCTTGTATTTTCGCATTTTTTTGCGTTGCTCTTTGTTGTTTTATTGATAATGGTAATAGTAATAATTTTATAAGAATAGTAAATAAAATTATTGCTAAACCGTAGTTATTTACTATGTTATATAAAAATTCAAGTAAATAACCAAAAATGTTTGCACAAAAATTAAACATTTATTTTGTTCCTCCTAGCTCTATTTTAATGGATCATATCCACCTTTTGATAATGGATTACATTTAAGAATTCTAATAATTCCTAAGTAACCTCCATGTAAAACACCATATTTTTCGATTGCCTGTTTCATATATTCTGAGCAAGTTGGATAAAATTTGCATTTGATGTTTTTACTTTCTAGCCATAATGATATGTGTTTTTTATATATTTCTATAAGTTTAATAAAAATTTTTTTCATTTTTATTCCTCTAAAATATTGGCTTTATTAAAAATGTTATACATATCTTCTTTTATGTTAATATATTTTGCATTTTGTATGTCTGCTTTCTTTTTCCATAAAAAAACTATATTATATCCTAATTTTGTGCTATTTTCTATTATATTATAATTTTCTCTTATTAATCTTTTTATATGATTTCTTTTTACGGCTTTTCCAATTTTAACACTAATTGCAATTCCAAGCATGTTGTGTTTTTTTCCATTTTTTTTAATAAATGCTTCAATATATTTTCCAGAAAAATATGTTCCTTTGGATAAAACATTTTTAAATTCATAATTTTTTTTTAACATTCTTGTTTTTTTCATCTTTTAGCTTCCTTCCATAAGATAGAACATTTAAATATAATGAAAAAATCAAAAATTCAATATAATTATGCATAAAAGGCTCGCTTCTGCGGCCTTTTGTATATAATGGTTTCCCATTATATAAACACAATTATATAAAACTTAAGCAGATAATTTTTTTCTACCTTTTGCTCTTCTTGCTTTTAGTATGTTTTGTCCTGATTTAGTTTTCATTCTTTTCATAAATCCGTGTTCTTTCTTTTCTTGTCTATTTTTTGGTTGATAAGTTCTTTTCATTGTTTGCACCTCCTAAATTTTTATATAAATTTAATTTTTCATAATAACAAGTATATCGATTATACTCCATGAAAATATAAATTGTCAAGTTTTTTTAAAATTTTAGATTTTCCATGATTACAACTAGATTTTACTTTTGCAATTCACATTCTATGAAATTGCAGAATAATAATTTGCAAAATAAAATTAGAAAAATAGATTTTGAATGTTAACATAACTGCTTAAGATTTGTCTTTCAAAAAAAGTTATCCACAGTTTTTTGAAAAGTTATCCACAGAAAAAAAATTTTTTCCACAATCTTATTGACTTATTGTGTATAAGTCTGGTATTATTAGGAAAGTTTAAAAAAGCAGAGATTTTTCACTAAAAAACTGGAATTTATGTTCGTAAAAATTACATGTTTTTTTACAAAATTGTTACAAACTTATCAACAGTTGTGGATAACTCTGTGGATAATTTTCATGAAAGGATGATTTTAAAAAATGGCAATTGACAAAGATGAATTAATTGCAAAAATCAAAGAAGAATTAAAACCAGAAGTGACCAAAATTTCATTTGATACCTGGATTATGCCATTAGATATTAGAAGTATAGACGGAAATAACATTGTTTTTACAGCTACCTCTGAATATCAAAAAGATTTTATTGAAAACAAGTATAAATCCTTAATTTTCAATACTTTAAGATACATAACCAATAAAGATTGGACATTTTCTGTAATTGATTTATCAAAAGAAGACCAAACAGAAGAAATTATTTCTGCGGAAAAAGACGAAGCTTTTTTAGCTGAAGTTGAAACCAATAAATCAACTTTAAATCCTAAATACACCTTCGAAACATTTGTCGTTGGAAATAACAATAGGTTTGCACATGCTGCTGCTCTTGCTGTTGGAAACGAGCCAGCAAAATCTTATAATCCATTATTTTTATATGGTGGTGTTGGTTTAGGAAAAACTCACTTAATGCATGCTATTGGAAATAGAATTATCGAAAACAACAAAAACTACAATGTTTTGTATGTTACTTCTGAAAAATTCACTAATCAACTTATTAATGCTATTAAAGATAATAAAAATGAATTTTTTAGAAATAAATACAGAAATATTGATGTTTTGTTAATTGATGATATTCAATTTATAGCTGGAAAAGAAAGAGTTCAAGAGGAATTTTTCCATACCTTCAATGCCTTATATGAAGAGGGAAAACAAATAATTATCTCTAGTGATAAACCTCCAAGAGATATTCCTTTTCTAGAGGACAGGCTAAAATCAAGATTCGAATGGGGACTTTTAGCAGATATTTCTATTCCAGACTACGAAACACGTTTAGCTATTTTAAGAAAAAAAGCTCAAGATGAAAATATAATAATTGATGATTCAATTCTTTCCAATATTGCAAATAAAATTGATTCAAATATCAGAGAATTAGAAGGCGTTTTTAATAAAATTGTTGCTAGAGCTTCACTAACACATAGCCCTATAACAATTGAATTAGCTGAAAATATCATTAATGAGTTTAAATTTGAAAGTGAAAAAGTAATTTCTTGTGAGTTTATAAAAGAAACTATAGCAAAATATTTTAGTATTAACAAAGATGATTTAGCTGGAAATAAAAGAAGTAACGATATTGCTTTTCCAAGACAAATTGCAATGTACTTGTGCAGAGAAATAGCAAATATGTCTTATCCTCAGATAGGAGAAGACTTTGGCGGCAGAGACCACTCTACTGTTATGCATGCATGTAGAAAAATTGAAAAAGAAATTAAAGAAAAGTCAAATACAAAACTAATTGTGGATAGTGTGAAAAACATTATCATCGATGGTAAACAATAAAAATAATTTAGAGCAGTCAAAGTTACAGCAATTATTTAGAATTGATGTTTGTTGGAATGTGTGTTTGTTAACACACCACCCAATCAATTCTTACGGAAGAGCTGTATTAGATATCCACACCCCACCTGTGAATAACCTGTGGACAACATGTGGATAAGTAAGTTTTACACATATGTAAATGGAAAGTGTGGATTATTTTACAAGTTATCCACAGAGTTATCCACACGATTTTTGCTAGGGATATCAGTTATCAACATAGTTATCCACAGTTTCCACAGCACCTACTACTACTACTACTAAATATATTTATATTTATTATATTATTATATAAGGAGGATGAAAAATGAAAATAATTTGTTTTAAAGACAAACTTATTAAAGCTCTTAATTCCGTAGTTAAAGGTGTAGCATCAAAAACTACAATGCCTATACTAGAAGGAATTTTAATTCAAACAAATGATAATGAAATAAAATTAACAACATATGATTTAGAAATTGGTATTGAATACGTCATGGATTGTGATGTTAAAGAACAAGGAAGTACTGTTGTTAATGCAATAATGTTTAGTGAAATTATAAGAAAATTACCAAATACAGAAATTTATATAACATTAAATGACAAAAATTTATTAGAAATTGAATGTGAAGGTTCTTTATATAAATTAGCTACTATGAATCCTGAGGAATTCCCAGAACTTCCTAAAATAGAAGTTGAAAATTCTATTGAAATAGATCAAACAATTTTAAGAAATATGATTAGAAAAACAATATTTGCAGTAAGTTCAGAAGAAAGTAGACCTATTTTTACAGGTTGTTTATTTGAAATTGAAAATAACAAATTAACATTAGTGGCTGTAGACGGATTTAGACTTGCACTTAGATCAATATTTTTAAATAAACAAACAAATAATTTTAAAGCAGTTATTCCAGGAAAAACATTGAATGAGGTAAACAAAATAATATCAGATTCATTTGAGCCAATAAAAATAGGTGTTTCTAAAAATCAAGCACTTTTTGAAATGGATAATTGTAAAATTGTAACAAGAATATTAGATGGAGAATTCTTAAATTATAAAAATGTAATACCTACAAATTGGGAAACTAGAGTTAAATTAAATAAAAATAGCATTCAAGACAGTTTTGAAAGAATTAGTTTAATTTCTGCTTCATCAGTAGAAAAAGAAAAGAAATATCCAGTAAAAGTTCAAGTAGATATAGGTAAAATAACAATTTCTTGTACAAATCAAACAGGTGATGCAAAAGAAGAATTATATGTTGCAACAGAAGGAAAAAACTTAGAAGCAGGATTTAATCCAAAATATTTCTTAGATAGTTTAAAAGCAATTGATGATGAAGAAGTTTTTATTGAATTTGGTAGCAGTATATCTCCATGTTTAATTAAATCTACTGAAAATAATGACTACACATATATGATTTTACCAATTAGATTAAGAGAAGAATAGAAAAAGAACTTAGTTATCCACAATGTTTTAACTATTTGTGGATAACTAAGTTCAATTTTTCTTATTTGTTATATATTAAAAAATAGAATTTTTTATTTTATTTTGAAAATAAAAATTAATTTAAAAATATTTAAAAAATGGCGTAAAAATTAATTAAAAAATGTAAAAAATAGAAAAAAATAGAAAACATACTAAAAACAGCTATAAATAATTTAAAATAAATTAAAATAATTATAAATAATGAAATTTGATATAAAAAATAATCAAAATTTATATATTAATAAAGAAAAAAATTTGATTTTTAAAAATAATTTTAAATATTTTTTTAAAAAAAGAAAATATTAGAATAAAATAGAAAAAAAAAGAATAAATTCGATTTTAAAAGAAAATAGAAAAAAACAAATTAAAAATTAATAGAAAAATAATATAAATTAATAAAAAATTATATAAAAATTAAAATAAAATAAAAATAATTAAAAAAATGAAGCACGAAAATCAAAAATAAGCCGTTTTATTTTTTTATTAATATAATTTAATGAGTAAAAATTCATAAAAAAAAGAAAAAAAAAGAATAAATTAGATAAAAAAAGATATGGAGATTAAAATGTGGATTAGAAAAATAAAGGTCAAAGATTTTAGAAATTATGATATAGAAGAAATTAATTTAGAAGAAAATATCAATATATTTTATGGAGATAATGCACAGGGAAAAACCAATATTATTGAATCTATATTTTTGTGCAGTATGGGAAAATCTTTTAGAGCAAAAAAAGATAAAGAAATGATTAAAATAGGTTGTAAAAATGCTCAAGTTGAAATTGAATATGAAAAATCAGATAGAGATGGAAAAATAAAAATAGATATATCAAATAAAAAAAATATATTTATTAATGGAATAAAAATAAAAAAATTAAGTGAATTATTAGGTAATATAAATGTTGTAATATTTACACCTGATGATATAAATATTTTAAAAGGTGGACCTCAAAATAGAAGAAGGTTTTTAGATATTATGATAAGTCAATTAAAACCTAATTATATGTACAATTTAAATATATATTTAAAAACTTTAGAACAAAGAAATAATTATTTAAGACAAATTCGTGATTTGGGCAAAGACGAAAGTTTATTAGATATATGGGATGAAAAAATAGCGGAATATGCAATAAATATATATAAGTACAGAAAATTTTTTATAGAAAAATTACAAAATAAAATAAAAGATATACACAATGAAATTACTGATAATAAAGAAAATATAGAAATAGAGTATATAACTGAATGTAATGATAAAGAAGAATTTTTAAAATTATTAAAACAAAGAAGAAAATTAGATATTATAAAAGGATTTACAACAAAAGGTATACATAGAGATGATTTTATGATATACATTAATAAGAAAGAACTAGATATTTATGGTTCACAAGGTCAACATAGAACAGCAATTCTTTCTTTAAAATTATCAGAATTAAATATAATTTATGATGAAATTGGAGAATATCCTATTTTATTATTAGATGATTTTATGTCTGAATTAGATGAAAAAAGAAGAAGAAATTTATTAGAAAAAATAAAAGATGCACAAGTAATTATTACTTGTACTGAAAAATTAGATATTGAAAAAAATAAATTTTTAATATATAATGTAAAAAGTGGCAAGATACAAAAAGAGAATTCTTAAGGAGGAAAATTTAATGGAAAAATATAATCACAAATACGGAGCAGAACAGATACAGGTTTTAGAAGGTCTAGAAGCTGTAAGAAAAAGACCGGGTATGTATATAGGAAGTACATCAGTTAGAGGTTTGCATCATTTAGTTTATGAAATAGTAGATAATTGCGTAGATGAAGCATTAGCTGGATATTGTACTGATATAAAAATTCAAATAGAAAAAGGTAACATAATAAGCGTAGAAGATAATGGTAGAGGAATTCCAGTAGAAATACATCCAAAAACAAAAATATCAACAGCTGAAACAGTTTATACAGTTTTACATGCTGGTGGAAAATTTGGTGGAGATAGCGGATACAAGGTTTCTGGTGGACTTCATGGTGTTGGTGCATCAGTAGTTAATGCACTTTCAAATTGGACAGAAGTTACAATAAAAAGAGATGGTGGACTTTATCAAATGTATTTTGAAAAAGGAAAAACCGTAAAAAAACTTGAAAAAATCGGAGATGCAAAAGGAACAGGAACAAAAGTTAGATTTTTAGCAGATGATACAATTTTTGAAACAGTAAATTATGAATATGAAGTTTTGGAAAAAAGATTTAGAGAAATAGCATTTCTAACAAAAGGATTAAAAATAACTATTGAAGATTTAAGAGAGGAAACACCTAAAAAAGCGGAATTTTGTTTTGAAGGAGGATTAAAATCTTTTGTAGAATATTTAAATAGAAGTAAAGAAAAGTTACATAAAACACCAATTTATATTGAAAAAAATGGAGAAGTACCAGTTGAAATTGCAATTCAATATACATCAAGTTATTCTGAAAATATATATACATTTGTAAATAATATAAATACAATAGAAGGTGGAACACACTTAGAAGGTTTCAAAAGAGCTTTAACAAAAGTTTTTAATGATTATGCTAGAAGTCATAATATTTTAAAAGAAAAAGATAACAATTTACAAGGTGAAGACATAAGAGAAGGTATAACTGCAGTTGTGTCTGTAAAAGTAAAAGAACCTCAATTTGAGGGACAAACAAAAACAAAATTAGGAAATAGTGAAGTAACTGGTGTTGTTCAAAGTATGGTAAATGAAGCTTTGTCTACATTCTTAGAAGAAAATCCATCTGTCGCAAAAGCAATTTTGGAAAAATGTATAAGTGCTTCTAGAGCTAGAGAAGCTGCAAGAAAGGCAAGAGAACTTGTCAGAAAAAAAAGTAATTTAGAAACAAGTACTTTACCAGGAAAACTTGCAGATTGTAGTAGCAAGAATCCAGATGAATGTGAAGTTTATATTGTAGAAGGTGATTCTGCTGGAGGAAGTGCAAAACAAGGAAGAGATAGAAAATTTCAAGCAATTTTACCTTTATGGGGAAAAATGTTAAATGTAGAAAAAGCCAGAGCAGATAAAATTTATGGTAATGATAAATTAAATCCTGTTATTATTGCTGTTGGTGCAGGAATTGGAGCTGAATTTGATATTACTAAAATAAGATATGGTAAAGTTATAATAATGGCAGATGCAGATGTTGATGGTGCACATATTAGAACATTATTATTAACATTTTTCTTTAGATATATGAGACCATTAATTGAAAATGGGAATGTATATCTAGCTCAGCCACCATTATATAAATTAGCTAAAAAAGGAATGAAAGATTTATATTGTTATTCTGATGAAGATTTGGAAAAAGCTTATAAAGAATTAGAACAAGAAAAAGGTATTTCAAGAGATCAACTTTCATTACAAAGATATAAAGGTTTGGGTGAAATGAATCCAGAACAATTATGGGATACTACAATGAATCCAGAAACTAGAATATTAATAAAAGTAACTATGGATGATGCGATAAAAGCTGATGAAACATTTACTTTATTAATGGGTGACGAAGTAGAACCAAGAAGAAATTTTATACAACAAAATGCAAAATATGTACAAAATTTAGATATATAAATTTAATGGCAGATGAATTTTATTATTCATCTGCCATTAATCATAAAGCTAATAATAATCTTTACTTAAACTAATAGCTCTAATATTTCAACCTAATATGCATTACTACATAAATAAGCTTAATACCAAAAATATTAATCATTCGTTCGACCATTAATACACCAGAAGTAACTATATTCATCCACAGGTGGACTAGTAATAACCACTTAAATGCGTAGATATAAGAATAATCTTAGCTCAAATATATAATATATAATTTGACCATATAATTAAAATAACAAAATAAAGAAAAAATAAATAAAATAATGAATACAGCCTACATACACACAATATATTCTTATCGCCGACATTTATTAATATATATAAAATACACCAATAAATATCTTTGTCCGAATATTAGTAAACTAAAAAATAATCTATTAATATTCTTGGCTCAACTATTATTAACCTTATAACATTATTATGAACAATATTTAAAAATATATTCAAAAAAATAAAAAAATTTTTTAAAAAAATTAAAGTTTATTTTAATCATATATAAATGGCTTTAGATATAACTATTTAATTTTTAAATAGTATATGAAAAAGATGTTAATTTTCTAAGATTCATATAATTTATCTGTTAATTATAACATTAAATAAAATTATGTCGATTTTTGTCGATGAAAAGTTCTTGACATTTATATATTTATAGTGTAAAATTTTTACAAATTGGAGGTGAAAAATATAAAGAAAAAATCTATTCAAGAATGGCTACTCATAGAAAAAATTTATGAAAATGGAATTATAAAAATTAAAAATAATAAATATATAAAAATAATAAAAATAATTCCAATAAATTATAATTTAAAATCAAATTTAGAAAAAGATTCAATTTTAAATTCTTATAAAATTTTTTTAAAAACATGTCAATTTGATATGCAAATTTTAATTCAAAGTAACAAAGAAGATTTAACAAATCACATTTCTAATATTCGAAAAAATATTTCCAAAAAAGAAAATAAATATTTAAAAAATATTTCAGAAAAATATATAGAATATATTTTAGAATTAAATGCGAAAAGAAAATCATCATCAAAAGATTTTTATATCATTTATGGAACAAAAAGAAATGAAAATATAAAAACAGAAGATTGTGAAGAAATAATAAAAAATGATTTAAATGAAAAATATTTCAAAATAAAAGAAAGTTTATTTCGTTGTGGTAATTTTGTTGAAGAAATAAAAGATAAAAATAAAATTGAAAGTTTATTAAAATCATTTTTTAATAATATAAAAAATACTAATAATATAAATATAGAAAAATAATGATTTTAAAATTATAATTTAATATAAAAATAAAATATGAAAGGATGGATAAAAATAAAAAATAAAATAAAAGAATTTATAGAAAAAAATAAAAATAAATATGATGATAATTTTTTTTCTGGAGGAATAAATCAAAATGATGAAATTGCGCCATCTTATATAAATTTTAAAAATCCTAAATATGTAGAAATTGATGGATTATATTATTCTGGTTTAATTGTTGTAAATTATTATAGGGAACAAACAGATTTATTATTAAAAAATTTAATAGAAACAAATATAAATATGAACATTTCAATATTTTACGAAAAACAGGATTCATATAAAGTAATTAAAGATTTAACATATCATATTGGAAATGTAGGAGTAGAATTAGGTGAAAAAAATCAAAATAGAGAGGACATTGATATTGCAGCATTTACATATAATGATGCCAAATATATAAGAAGAGAGATTCAAATAAATAATCAAGATGTATATTTTTTTTATATTTATATAAACATTTATGCTGAAAAAATAGAAGAATTAGAACATTATTTAAATAAAATTGAAGGAATTTCACAAAGTAAAGGAATGCAAACAAGAAGAGCATATTTTAGACAAGAAGAATTATTTTTATCATGTTTACCATTAATGGAAAATAAAGAAATTATAAAAAAAGCAGGTAAAAGAAATATTTTAACATCAGGTTTATTATCTACATATCCATTTATTTCATCTACAATTTATGATCAAAATGGAATTTTTGTTGGTACTAATATATACAATAATTCATTAGTTTTTATAGATAGATATGATACAAAAAAATATAAAAATGCTAATATATGTATTTTTGGTACAAGTGGTGCAGGAAAATCATTTTATACAAAATTGTTAATTTTAAGATATAAATTATTAGGAATAAGTCAATATATTATTGATCCAGAAAGAGAATATAATCATTTATGTGAAAAATTGAATGGTGTACAAATAAAAATAGGTGCAACATCTAATACTTATATAAATGTTTTTGAAATTAGAAAAGAAAGTATTGAAGAAGGGGATAGCGGATATTTAGCAACGAAAATAAATAAATTAATAGGATTTTTTAATTTAGTTTTTGGAAAATTAAATGAAGAAGAAAAAGCATTAATTGAAGAAAAATTAATAAAAACATATAAAGAAAAAAATATAACTTTTGATGATAAAACTTTGTATAAAAATATAAAAAAAAATAAAAAAATTATAAAAATATTTAAAAATAAAAAAGATATGCCTTTATTAGAAGATTTTTATAGAATATTAGGAGAAGATGAAAAAACAAAAAAATTTCAAATACAATTAATACCTTTTGTAAAAGGTTCAATGAAATTTTTTAATAATTATACAAATATTGAATTAAATAACGATTTAATAGTTGCAGATATTTATGATCTTGGAGAAGAAAATTTAAAATATGGAATGTATTTATTTACAGATATTTTTTGGGATAAAATAAAAGAAAATCGTTTAGATAAAAAAGCAATTTATTTAGATGAAATATGGAGATTAATTGGAGTAACATCTAATAAAGAAGTAGCAAGTTTTATATACAAAATTTTTAAAACAATTAGAAAATATGGAGGAAGTAGTGTAGCAATTACACAAGATATATCTGATATATTTAGTTTAGACAATGGAACTTATGGAAAAAGTATTTTAAATAATTCAAGCATAAAAACATTTTTTGCACTTGAAGAAGAAAATATAAAAATATTATCAGAATTTACAAATTTATCTGAAAAAGAAAAAATTGAAATAAAATCATTAAAAAGAGGAGAGTGCTTAATGTTTGTTGGAGAAAATCATATTTTAACAAAAATAGAATCTTCAGAAGAAGAAAAGGAATTAATTGAAAAAAGAAAGGAAATAAAAAAAATTGATTGAAATAATAACAGCAATTAATTCGAAAAAAATAAATGAAGAATTAAAAAAAGAAAAAAATATAAGTATTATAGGAAATGATATTCAATATAAAGAAGCAATTATAGAAATGTTAGAAAAAAATAAAGAAATTAAAATAATATTATTATATGAAAAAATATTAGGACAAATTTCAATTGAAGAATTAATATTAAAAATAAAAAAAATAAATAAAAATATTAATATTATTTTTTTTCTAGAAAAAAATGACGAAAAAAAAATTAAAATTTTAAATAAATATAATATAAAAAATATATATTTAAAAAATAAAATAAAAAAAGAATTTATAATTAATTTATTAAATAATAAAATAAAAAATAATAATAAAAAATCAGAAATAAATAATAAAAAAATAATAAAAAATAAAATAAATAAATTAATAAATAAAAATAAAATAAAAAAAATAGTATTTATAGGAAATAATAAAAAAATAATAAATAATATATTAATAAAAATAATAAATAAAATTAATAAAAAAATTATAATAATAAATTTAAATAAAAATAATAAAAACATTTTAAAAGAAATAAATAAAAGATATAAAAATAAAATATTAATAATTAATAATGAAAATGAAATAAATAATAAAAATAATTTTGATTTAATTTATTTTGATAATTTTAAATATTTAAAAAAAGAATTATATAATAAAAAAAATGATATAAAAAATATAAAAAATAATTATAATATTATAATTATTGAAAAAAATAAAATAAATAGTAAAATTTATAATGATTTTTTTAGATATATTAATGAATTAGATTTATATATAATATTAAAAAATTCAAAAATAAATGAAATAAAAAATTTAATAGAGAATATAAAAGATATAAAAAATAAATTTAAAATTAAATTAAAAATTAAAAATAGAATAAATATGTTTAATTATTCATTAATTATAAAAGAATTGTTAAAAAAGTGAAGCCTTAAAATCAAAAATAAGCCGATTTATTTTTTTATTAATATAATTTATTGAAAATAATTTTTTCATAAAAGGAAATTATATAACGAAAATGCTTTCATTGCTATGTGTATCTTTTTAGTGAAGAAAGAAAGGAATGGAAATTTTAATGGAATTAAATAATTTAAAAAATAATTTAGAAAATAATTTAGTAAATGAAAATATGCAAAAAAATTTTTTAGAATCATCAATAGGTAGAACAATTAGTATGGCTATTGATATTGGAATAAGGGCTTTATTGCCAGATTTTTTAGAAGATGAAATTATAAATATAAAAAATAATTTATTTGAATTTGGCCTAAAAGAAGGAATAAAAAAAACTATTGATGAAGCAATTGATATAGGGAAAAGTACAATAGGAGTTGTTACTGGTAATTTTGAAAATGTAAATCAAATGAAAGAAGCTATTCAATCTGGTGGTGTAATAGATAATATGTCTAATTTAATTGATTATTCATTAAATAAAATAAACAATAAAGGAATAATTAATAATAATATTGCTAATACAATAAAAAAGGGAAAAAATATTATTTTAAGAAATATAGAAAAAAATATAGAAAAAACTTTTTTAGGACAAATTGTTGATATTGAAAATGCAAATAAATATATAAATAATTGGAATGAGGCATTTAAAAATAAAAATTTTGATAAAATGGAAATAGAGTATAAAAAAATAAAAAAACAATTAGAAAAAATAGCTCCAATAGAAAAAACTTTTGAAAATATTAGAACAATAGAAAATATACATAATTTAATAAAAAATAATGGAGAGAAATTTAATCTAACTGAAGAACAGCTAGCATTAGCTAGTAAGCTATAAAAATCTCTACATTATTTTTTATTAAATTAAAATGTTTTGTTATGTTTTTTGAAAAATTTATATGTAGTATTTATAATTTCATAAATATATTCTAATGTTTCATCAGAACAGCTATTTAATATTTTACATATTTTTTCATTTGTTGTATTATTTTTTGAATTTCCAAATAATAAATAGTCTGTAGAACAACCAGTAAATTTTACAATTTTTCTTAATGTTTTTATACTTAAAGATCTTTCTCCTCTTTCTATTTGTCCTAGAAATACGTCAGAGATATCAATAGCCTCAGAAAATTTAGATCTATTCATATTAAGATTTTTTCTTAGTTTTCGTATTCTTTCTCCAACTTCAATATTTTCTTGCATAATAAACCTCCATAAATTAAATCATATTAATTATATTACAAAATACAGTGTCTACTGAATATACTAAAAGTATAAATAAAAAATATGCTCTAAAATCTTTTATAATAAAATGAATAAAAATAAAATAAATTTGTAAATAATAAAAAATAAAGGAGTTGATATAATGGAAGAAAAAAATATTTTAAATTTAATATATGAAGCACAAATTAAAGAGTTTGATAAAAATATAATGGAAATAAATAAAAAATTAGATGAAGAGATGTCAAAGGATGAAACAATAAAAAAATATATTGAAAAATTTAATGAATTTGATAAAGATTTATTTGATAAATATAATGAAAAAATTGAAGATAAATATTTTAAAAAAATTTCTGAATATAATAAGTTTTTTTATACGAAAGGATTTAAAGATGGATTTAATTTTTATATGCACATTTAAATTAGCTGTGAATTGTAATATCATGTAACCAATTGTGGTGAATTTTATGTTATATATCTTGCAAAAAGCTGTACAATTTAGTATAATACAAAGGTGAAGATTTTAAAAAATCCAGAAAGGAATGATAAAAATGGAAGAAAGACCTGAAGAAAGAAATGACGGAAAAATAATAGAAAGAGATATAGAAAAAGAAATGAAAACAGCCTATATAGATTATGCAATGAGTGTAATTGTATCTCGTGCACTTCCAGATGTTAGAGATGGGTTAAAACCTGTTCATAGAAGAATTTTGTATGCTATGAATGAAGATGGAATAACATCAGATAAACCTTACAGAAAATGTGCCAATACAGTTGGATCTGTTTTAGGAAGATATCATCCACATGGTGATAGCTCTGTTTATGATGCAATGGTTAGATTAGCTCAAGATTTTTCAATGAGATATATGTTAGTTGATGGACATGGAAATTTTGGTTCTATAGATGGTGATGGTGCTGCAGCAATGAGGTATACTGAAGCTAGAATGTCTAAAATTGCAGAATATATGTTAACAGATATTGAAAAAAATACTGTTGATTTTATGCCAAACTATGACGATAGACTTCAAGAACCTACGGTTTTACCAGCTAGAATTCCAGCATTGCTTATTAATGGATCTTCTGGAATAGCTGTTGGAATGGCTACAAATATACCACCACATAATTTAACAGAAGTTATTAATGGAATTATAAAAATAATTGATGAAGATTATGTTTCAGACGAAGATTTAATGAAAGTAATAAAAGGACCTGATTTTCCAACAGAAGGAATCATATTAGGTATGGAAGGAATTAAACAGGCATATACAACAGGAAGAGGAAAAATAACATTGAGAGCTGAAACTGAAATTGAAGAAATGAGTGGAAATAAGCAAAGAATTATTGTTTCTTCTTTACCATATCAAGTAAATAAAGCTAATTTAATAAAAACAATTTCAGATTTATCAAAAGAAAAGAAAGTTGAAGGAATATCAGAATGTAGAGATGAATCTGATAGAAATGATAGAGTAAGGGTTGTTATTGAATTAAAAAGAGATGCAAATCCACAAGTAGTACTTAACCAATTATTTAAACATACTCAAATGCAAACTACATTTGGAATTATTATGCTTGCATTAGTAAATGGAGTTCCAAAAATTTTAACTTTAAGACAATGTTTAGATTGTTACATTGATCATAGAAAAGATGTAATATTAAGAAGAACTAAATTTGAACTTGATAAAGCTTTAGCTAGAGCACATATTTTAGAAGGATTAAAAATAGCCTTAGATAATATAGACGAGGTTATTCAAATAATACGTTCATCATATGATGATCCAAAAGAAAGATTAATGGAAAGATTTGGTCTTTCAGATATACAAGCACAAGCTATATTAGACATGAGATTAAAAACATTATCAGGATTGCAAAGAGATAAAATAGAAGAAGAATATAGACAACTTATGGAATTAATTGCACATTTAAGAGATATTTTAAATAGTGAAAGACTTGTATTTGAAATAATAAAAGAAGAACTAATTGAAATAAAAGATAAATTTGGAGATGAAAGAAAAACTAAAATTGTTGCAGCCGAAGGAGAAATCGACATAGAAGATTTAATAAAAGAAGAACAAACAGTTGTAACTTTAACTCATTTTGGATACATAAAGAGAATGCCAATAGATACATATAGAAGTCAAAGAAGAGGTGGAAAAGGTATAACTGGAATGGCTACAAGAGAAGAAGATTTTGTAAAACAAATTTTTACAGCTTCAACACATGATATGATATTATTTTTCACAAATAAAGGTAAGTTATATAAATTAAGAGGATATGAAATTCCAGAGGCAGGAAGAACTGCTAGGGGAACAGCAATAGTTAATTTATTAAGCTTAGATTCTGGTGAAAAAGTTTCTGCAGTAATACCAATTCAAAATTTTGCTGATGATAAATATTTATTAATGGCAACAAAAAACGGACTTATAAAAAAGACTGCATTAAAAGAATATGATACTACAAGAAAAAATGGATTACAAGGAATAACATTAAAAGAAGATGACGAATTAATAGCAGTTAGATTAACAGATGGACAAGATAATGTTGTATTGGTTACAAAAAATGGTATGTGTATTACTTTTGATGAAAAAGAAGTAAGACCAATTGGTAGAGTTTCTCAAGGTGTTATAGGAATAAGAATAGAAGAAGATGATGAAGTAATAGGGATGGAATCTGTTATAACAGGTGGGAAAGCTACATTACTTGCAATTACTGAAAATGGATTCGGAAAGAGAACAGAACTTGATGAATACAGAGTACAATTAAGAGGTGGAAAAGGTGTAGTAACATACAAAATAACACCAAAAACAGGTAAATTAGTAGGAGTAAGAATTGCAACAGATGAAGATGATGTTATGCTTATAACAGACAAAGGAACAATAATAAGAATAAATGTAAAAGATATAAGCGTTTTAGGAAGATCTACACAAGGGGTTACTTTAATGAGAACAAATGACGGAGGAAAAGTTGTAAGTATAGAAACATTAACTCCTGAAATGGAAAATGGAGAAGCATAAAATATAAAAAATGAGAATAAATAATTTTATAAAATTTATGAAAACAAAAATAAAAAATGATTAAGCAGAAAATTGCTTAATCATTTTTTTGTTCTAAATCTTAAGTCATTACCGAAAAAATAATAAATATCATAGTAACCAGCAATTCTAGAACCAATACGTTCTTCATAGTTTATAAATATATCTTTAATATTTAAATTTGTAGAAATAATAGTTTTTTTAGATTTATTATTAAAGTTTAAAATTCTAGTATTTATTATTGTAAATAGTTCACTTAGTTTCATGGAATTTAAACTTTCTGTTCCTAAATCGTCTATTATAAGTAAGTCAACATCTAGAACAGTTTTGCAAATATTTTCATTTTCATTCTTTTTTTTGCTCATTTTGTATTCAATTATATTTTCAAGCAATATGGGTGCTGTTTGATATAAAACAGTTTTCCCTTTTTTTAATAATTCCCTAGCTATACAATTAGACATAAAAGTTTTACCGTAAACCAGTATTTCCAGAAAAAAGTAAATTTTTGCAATTTGGGTTGTCAAAATTTTCTATAAAATAAATACATTTATTTTTAATATTTTTGATATTTTCCCTAGGTGAAATATTGAATTTGTATTTGGAAATATCAACATCATTTGAAAATATATTTTCGTTAAATGTATCAAAATTTTCATTTGATAAATTTGCTATATTTGATTTATTAAATGAAATGTTTAATAATTTTTGTTTTAAGCATGTACACATTTGTGTTTTGTAATTATTTGTTTTTATATAACCAGTATCATTACAAATTTTACATTCATAATGAGGTTTTAAATAAGAAATATCTATATTATTTTTTTGTAATATTAATTGTTTTTCATGTTTTAAATTATTAATTTTTTCATTAAATAAATTAGTAGAATATGATGAATTTTTTAAAATATTTTTTGATGTTTCAATAGATAAATGATTTAATTCATTTTCTATTTCTTGTAGTCTTGGAATTTTTTTATATAAATATTCTTTTCTTTTTTCAAGGTCCAATTCTGCTTGAATTTTTTTTTGGTCATATTCTTTTAGTAAAGATATTAAAGTTTCATTAGCCATTATTTTACAAAGCTCCTTTTTTATATTTAAGAAATTTAATATATAAGTTACAGCAAAAAAATAAAATTAATTATTAGAATTGTTAGCATAAAGAAAATCTAAATTTTCATAATTTCTTTGTTCATAATTTGCTTTATTTACTTTGTTTTTTAAATCTTTTGTATTTTTTTCTTGCTTTTTACGTTGTTCAAGAAAAGCTGTAACTTCAGAAGGTGTTTTTAAATTTCTGTCATGCCAATTGGTAATGATATTATTTATATATTCAAATGTAGGATTTTGTTTAAATGTAGTTCTTTTTAAGGCTATTTCGATTATATCCATATCATATCCAAAATTTAGTACCCAATTTTCAATATATGCTTCTTCATATTGCGTTAATCCGTTGTGTTTTCCAAGCTTTTTAGCAATTACTTTTTTAAATTTATTTAGGCGTTCTTGTTTTTCATAATATTTATCTAAGTCATTCCATGTTTGAACTTTGTTTGATGCCCAAGCTTCTGCAACTGTTTGTACATAATTTCTATGCATTGCACTACGATTGTAACAATAGTCGAATAAAGCAATCATTACTTGTTCATCAAATCTATATTTTTTAAACCATAAATCAATATCATTGTACCAAGATGGACCCATAATACCTTGAAAATATGTGTTATTAATGTGTTCAATAGCTTTAGATCTAGATTTATTTTGAGCGTTTTGTTCTATTTTCTCCTTAGAAATTGTTAGATTTGGTGAATATAGATTATGAAGAGTAACTTCTTGTAAATCTACAATTATGTAACCACTAGTTTTTTTTATTAAGAGTCCTTTTTCTTCTAAATTTTTAAGGGCATCATTAATTATTTTTAAAGGAATATTTAGTTTTTTAGATAAGTCATTTAGTTTTACATCTTTTTTGTATTTTGACAAAAATATCAAGTACATATAAATTTTTATATAATCACCAGGGAATTCAGATAAATATTCTGAAAAAAATATATCTGGTATTGATGTTTGTGAAAAAAGTAATGGTTTTTCATTTTGTTCAAGTTTCATTTTTATATCCTCCAAAAAAATTATAAGATGTATAATATAAATTATAACTTTTTTGAAGATAAAATTCAATAATAAAATATAAAATATATAATTAATTTACTATAGAATAATCATTTTTATTAATTTACTTACTAAAAATATTGAAATATGATTTTAAAATATCAAATTCTCGATTTATTGTAAGATTTAAAAAATTCTAACTCGAACTTTTTAAATAGAAAAAAATTTTTTGTTTGAAAATAAATTTAAATAAATAGAAAAGAACATAAGTTACACTTTCTCCATTAAAACCAGAAAAACTTATAAGTATAATAGGAAAAACTAAAATAATAAATATAAATACTTTTATATTTAAACTAAATGGCAAAATTGACAGTAATAAAACAATAAATATAATCCAAAAAATATTTAGAAATAATGTGGAATAATCTAAAAAACCTAATATTTTGTTTTTAAAATTATAATTTTGTGGAAATATAAAATTCATAAAAAAATCCTTTCATAATAAATTTATATAATTATTTATTTACAAAAAAGTTTTTCACATTTTGTGTAATATCTGTGGAAACTCCACCGATAAATTCACGAACAAAAGAATTTGCTTTTATTAAAGCATAAATACCTCCAATGTAAATAAACTTAGAAAACAAGTTTGATGATGAAAAATCCATTGAAAATAATAAAACTAAAACTAAAGAAACTATAATTTGAATAAAAAGCAATGAAAATAAATTTTTTAACCATATTTTAAATAATATTTTAGTTGAATCTAAGGTAAGACACAGAAACGAAAAAGGTGATAATAATATTAAAATCTTAATCATTATGTATCTAAAAGAATATGAAAAAACAAGATTTAATAGTGAAATGGTTAAAGTACTTTTTATTAAACCATCAATAGAAAATATATTTAACGAAGTTGAATTTATTGAAATATTATTATTTATAGTGGTTATGAGTTCTGAAAAACAAATATTTTTTTTAAATAATTCTTCGCCTATACTTCTAATAGCTAATGAAATATTAGAAATAAATTCTAACATAATTTGTATAATAAAAAATGAAAAATTCATTGCAATACCAAAAATAATAAGTTTAAAAATAAAACTTGATGGATTATCTGATTTTATATATAGTATATGAGATAATAAATATTTAACAGAAAAATAAAGGATAAAACCTATTAATAAAGAATTTGCTATTAATAACATACCATTTGAAGAAGTGGTTCCAAAAATATTTTCAAAATTTTTATCTTTTAATATATCAGTACTTATAAATGTAATATCATCAAGTATAGAATAAAGATTATTATCTATGGAGCTAAATAAATTTTCAAATATAGTATTTATTGTTGTAATAATAGTTTGTGTTATTTCATTTGTGTTTTCCAAAATTGCCTCCTTGTTTATGTAATTAAAGATTTTATGGCGGATAAAATTAAATCTATTGCCAAAATAAATGCATATGAAAATAAAGAACCTTTAATTAGTTTTTTACCTGTTCTTATTTTTTCTTCATCACCAAAACTAAATTTCCTCATAAAAACACCAGTGCCAACAGCAACTGCAGCTGCTGGTGTAGAAATTTTTAAAATCCAATTTTCTATAGTTTCAAATGCTGAATTTATTTTTGAAACTATTTGAGGTTCTCCCCATGCAAAAGATACTACAGAAAAAAAGAATAAGAAAAATATAAAAAGTATAAATATAAATTTTAAATAATTAAAATAAAATATTTTCTTCAAAATAAAACCTCCATTTTAAAAATTATAAATTAAAATAAGGAAACATTTTTATTTTCTGTGGGGAATATATTTTATTTCCATCAGATAAAAATGCTAGGGCGGTGAATGTTTCTAAATTTTGCGTAAAAAAATTAGTATCATAAATATATTCATTTTGAGAAGAAATATTGTATGATTCTGAAATATTTGAGTTTTCAGAATTTAGTGTTTTTGTAATAAAACTGAAATGTGTTTCTTTTGCATTTTCAGAAATACTTCTCGAAATTTTTTCTTTTTCTATTTTTCCAATTTGTTTTTGTGCTTCTTCAATTGTATATATATCATCTGTTCTAAACCAAATTTTATTTATTAAATTTTGTGTAATTACTTTAACAGCAGAGTCATCTTTTAAAGTATTTTTTAAAGAAGAATAACTTTGTGTACTAATAATATTTATACATTTTGCTTCTCTACTTAGTGAAAAAAAGTCACCATCTAATTTTGTTGCATATTTATCGTATTCATCACAGATAAAAGCAGATTTATAAACTTGATTTTTAGATAAATTTGACATTATTTCAGATTGAAAGTCTAGTTTTAAATAAGCTGATATAATTTTAGAAAGAGAGGTATATTCTGATATATTTAAATTTAAAACAACTATTTTTCCATATTTTAAAATATCAGAGAAACCATTAAAACTTAATTTTTTTTGAGGAGAACAAAAAATTTTTTGAACATCATAATCTGAAATAAAAGTATGTGTTATTCTAGAAATTTCTGATATTAGTATTGATTTTGTTCTAGAATCAAGATTTTCAAAATCATTTTGTATAAAATTTAAACAAGAATTTAATTCATAAATTTGAGCTTGTGATAATTTATTAGTAATAAATAGATTACGTGCTATTTTAATTTTTTCTTTATAATAGTTTGGTTCAGATACTAATCTATGGAGTTCAGTAAATGTTACGTAACCATTATTGTAGATTCTACAAAATTTAATAAATTCTGTTAAAATTTCTTCAGCTTTGTCTAACCAAAAAGATTCGGAATTATTTTCAGAAAATAACAATAAAATTGTTTTTAATCTATTGGCTAATATTTGTGGTTTAAGATTTGGTTTATGTAGGGGATTATAGCAAATGCTAGAATCTAAACTAATTACAATTATATCTTTTTCCAGATTAAAATCATTAGCATATTTTAAAACTTGTTTATAATAATTTCCTTTAACATCTAAAATTAACATAGCAATTTTTTCTGAATTATGAGAATTATATTCTAATAATTGCTTTGTAAATGGATACATAGCAGAAGATGTTTTTCCAGAGCCAATTGTACCAGTTATTAAAAAATTTTGATATAATCCAGATTCTGGTATATAAATTATATTTTTATCTTTATAATTTTGACCGATTTTTAAACATAATGATGAAGTGTTTAATTGATGTTCAGATTTTTTTTTATTTAATGAGATAAAAGATAAAATTTTAGTAATTTTTTTAAATATTAAATTACTTAAAATTAAGCTTGAATATGATAAAAAAATTAAATATGTTTTTTTTATTATAGACCATAATTCCGGATTTTTTTTACAAATATCAAATGGATATATTCCATAACTTATTATTATTTCTTCAGATGTATAAATTGGTTTGAATGTGGTTAGAGTAAAATAAAGTGATAATAACAAAAATAGTATGCAAAAAATTAATTTAATAATATGTTTAAAAATAGTTATCCCTCCTTGTTGAATCAATGTTTAGTGAATTCATTTTTTTTGATATTCAGTTTAGAGCCTTGTTTGTTATGAAAAATGCGATTATCTAGAAATGTATAAATTGAATATATTGTAATAAAAAAATAAATAAAATATGATATAAAAAATAGATTAATTAATTTAGAAATAATTTCACCGCCTTCCTAATTTTTTCCATAATACACTAAATTTTTAATTTTGTCTATACTTTTTTTGAAATTTATGTTAAAATTTTAAACAGAGTGTTACTATTCAAAGTTTGGGTTTATAGGTAGCCCATGCAAAAACCTAAATATTATATAAGAAGGAATGAACTATGAAATTTGATAAAAATACAAAAATAGGTGAAGTTTTAGAACATGCACCAGAAAAAGCTGAAATTTTATTAGAAGCAGGAATGCACTGCTTAGGTTGTCCAGCATCTCAAATGGAAACACTAGAAGAAGCATGTGAAGTACATGGAATTGATGTTGAACAAATAGTAGAAAAATTAAATGCATAAAATTTGTTTATATACTAGGAAATTTTTTATAGATTAGGAAAGTTCTACTTTCCTAGTATATAAAAGCTACAATTGCTAGCCCTTTGAGATTTTTTTCTTTTAGTCGAAAACCCAAATCGGGCAAGAATAAAGGACAACTACGGTACTTTGTAGTATTAATTTGTTCTCTAATTAATATAGATAATAACTATTAATAAAAAAATTTAAAAAAAATCAAAAAAAGTGTTGACAAATGAAAAAAAATAGTGTAAACTAAAGAAGCGTTGTAAGTACAGAACACAACACAAACTTATGGGCTATTAGCTCAGGTGGTAGAGCACTTGACTTTTAATCAAGTTGTCCCGCGTTCGAGTCGCGGATAGCTCACCAAAAGAGCTAGATAATAAATATAAAAATTATTATTTAGCTTTTTGTATTTTGGCCCCGTGGTCAAGCGGTTAAGACATCGCCCTTTCACGGCGGAGACATGGGTTCGATTCCCGTCGGGGTCACCAAATTTAATTTAATAAAGTATGCCACTTTAGCTCAGCTGGCCAGAGCATCGCACTTGTAATGCGAGGGTCCCCAGTTCGAATCTGGGAAGTGGCTCCATAAAAGGTCATTAGTCTTGAAACATCTTGATTATTGGCTTTATTTTTTTATATACTAAGAAATTAAAACTTTCCTATTTATTCTTATTATAACTGAATAAATAAAAACCAAAAAGGAGTGAAAAAATGAATAAATTAGCTATAATAACAGGAGCATCAAATGGGATTGGAAGAGAAATTGCCAAAACCTTAGCAAGAAATGGAATACAAATAATTGCTAATTATAATAAATCAAAAAATGAAGCCGAAGAATTGCAAAAAGATCTTTTAGAAGAAAATATAAAAATAGACATTTTTAAAGCTGACGTTTCTAAAAGAGATGAAGTAGAAAAAATGGTATCATATGCAATAAAAACATACGGAAAAATAGATATTTTAATAAACAATGCAGGAATAAGTGAATATAAATTATTTACAGATGAAACAGATGAAGATTGGAATCGAGTAATAAACAATAACTTATATTCTGTATTTGTTATGTCACAAGAAGTTGCAAAAAGTATGATACAAAAGCAAGATGGTTGTATAATAAATATATCATCATCGTGGGGCGTTGTTGGAGCATCTTTAGAAGTCTTATATTCTGTTTCCAAAGCTGGTATAAATGGAATGACAAAAGCATTAGCAAAGGAACTAGGACCTTCAAATATTAGAGTTAATGCGGTTGCACCTGGTATAATAGGAACCAAAATGAATGATCATTTGTCTGAAGAAGAAATAGAAGAAATAAAAAATGAAATACCATTAGAAAAAATAGGCAAAGCAGAAGATGTTGCTAAGTGCGTAAAATGGTTAATTTCTGATAATTATACAACCGGTCAAATAATTAATATAAATGGTGGTTGGGTAATAACGTAAATAAAAAATCTCGCTATGCGAGATTTTTAATTTTCGTTATTTATTGTTTTTCTTTTATAATTTCCAGAAATTAATTTAGGAAGATATGTAATTATTTTATATACAGCTAATCTGATTTTTTTGCTCCACAAATAAGATTTTCTTAATTTTTTAGCAGAACCTAATGAAACAGGTTCGTCTTCAAGAACTAACAAAGTATTTGGAAGTTTTTCTAATTTAAATACATAATTTTGACCATTATTGTTATCCCAATTATTGTTTCCATCTTTAAAACAGAAATTGAATGTTTCACCTTCACCTAATTGTATTTCAGCTTGAAATCCTAATTCTGTTTTTTCCATTTCAATATCATTTACATTATTCCAATTTTGTCCAAAACCATAATGAATAGAAACATTTTCAGCTGATTCTTGAAAAAGTTTCCCTGTGTAAGAAATTTTAACTTTGCTATTTTCAACTAATTTATCTGTATTAAAAAAAATATTTTTTGTTAGTTCCATAATTTTTATCTCCTTTTTATCTTTTGCTATCAACATTATAATATTTTATTTTACAATCTTCAAGTATTTTCGCAAAAAGTTTTCAAAATTTAACATAATTGTAATATAAATGTAATAAATATAGAATATATCAAATTACTTGTAAAAAAAATAAGTTTATGATAATATCTAATTAGAAGAATAGGAAATTAATGATAAATTGAGTTTTCGTGTGCAATAAAATTTGATAGGAATATAATATTTTTATTGCATAAGATATAAAAGGGGAATTAAATATGGAAAATATAAAAGAAAACATGGAATCAAGTAATGTAAAAGAATTAAAAAACGAAAGCCAAGAAATAAGTGAAAAAGACAAATTTAAAAAAGTTGAAAACCAAAGAGTAAATAAAACTTATAAAAAGAAAGAAAAAGAGATGAATAAACATTCAAAACATAAAAAACCAATTATAATCATAAGTATAATAGCTTTTATTATATTATTTATTTCTACAATTTTTTCATTTATTAATATAAATAATGAGAAAATTTTAAATGGTGTAAGTATAGCAGGAATTGATGTATCAGGAATGACAAAAGAAGAAGCTAACGAAAAAATACAATCAATATATAATGAAAAAATAGAAAAAGAAATTGATATAAAATATGAAGATTATGAAACAACTATAAATCCAACATTATTAGAAGTAAAATATGATTATGAAACAGCTGTAAACGATGCAGTTGAATTAGGAAAAAAGAGTAATATTTTTGTAAATAATTATGAAATTTTAAGTACCATGTTTAAAAAAAGAAATATAAATGTAAATTTAACATTAAATGAAGATGTTGCAAAACAAACCATAGAAGATATAGGTGTAAACCTACCAGATGGTCTTATAGAATCAAGCTATTCTGTTGAAGGTGACAAACTAATTATAACAAAAGGTAAAGAAGGAGCTTGCATAGATGCAGAAAAAATGTTACAAGAAGTAAAAAAATGTTTAAATAATATACAAAGCAAAGCCGATTATATACAAATTCCTGTTGCACAAAAAGAGCCTACACCAATAGATATACAAAAAATACATGATGAAATTTATAAAGAAGCACAAGATGCTTACTATACTAAAGAACCATTTACAGTTTATCCTGAGGTTGAGGGAATAGATTTCGATGTAGAAACAGCAAAAAAAGCTTTAGAAGAAGATAAAGAAGAATATGTAATTAAATTAACAATAACAAAACCTAAAGTAACTTTAGATCAAATAGGGACAGAAGCTTTTCCAGATAGATTAGCAACATTTACAACGAGATATGATGTGAGTGATAAAAATAGAACAACAAATTTAGAAATTGCATGCAAAAAAATAAATGATAAAGTCATTTTATCAGGGGAAACTTTTTCATACAATAAAACATTAGGTCCAAGGACAGAAGCAGCAGGTTACAGGAATGGAAAAGTGTATGAAGGAGGAGAAGTTGTAGATGGAATAGGTGGAGGAATATGCCAAATTTCTTCTACATTATATAATTCAGTGCTAATGTCTAACTTAGAAATTGTTGAAAGAAGAAATCATCAGTTTGTTACATCATATGTACCAGCAGGAAGAGATGCAACAGTAGTGTACGGTTTAACAGATTTTAAATTTAAAAATACAAGAAAATATCCAATAAGAATTGTAGCAAGTGCAAAAAATGGAATTGCAACAGTATCAATATATGGAATAAAAGAAGAAAATGAATATACTTTTACATTTAATACCAAAACAATAGCAACAATACCTCCTACAACTAAATATGAAGAAGATCCAACATTGCCAGTAGGAACAGAAAAAGTAAAAAGAAATGGAACAAATGGTTTAAAAACTGAAACATATATAACAAAAATGTTAAATGGAAAAGCAATATCAACAACATTGCTTTCAAAAGACACATATGATGCAATGACAAAAATAATTATAAAAGGAACAAAGACTGAAACAAAAACTGAAGAAAAAAATAGTGAAGAAGAAAAAACAAATACAGAAATTAATAAAAATGAGAATAATGAAAATAATATTGGAGAAAATATAAAAAACGATGAAATACAAAATGAAAAAACAGATACAATTATAGAAGAAAATAATAAAGAATAATATTGACAATTAAATAAAAAAAGATTATAATTTAAAAGTAATTTAAATCAGATATTTAAATTACTTTTTGTATGCGCCATTAGCTCAGTTGGTAGAGCAGCAGACTCTTAATCTGATGGTCGGAGGTTCGACCCCTCTATGGCGCACCAATTAAAAAAAGAAAGGACTGTGATTTACATGGACTTAAAAGGAACAAAAACAGAAAAAAATTTAATGGAAGCATTTGCAGGAGAATCACAAGCTAGAAATAAATACACATATTTTGCAAGTCAAGCAAAAAAAGATGGGTATGAGCAAATAGCTGCGATATTCCAAGAAACAGCAGACAATGAAAAAGAACATGCAAAAATGTGGTTTAAGTTATTAAATGGTGGTAAAATAAGCTCAACAGAAGAAAACTTAAAAATAGCAGCAGAAGGTGAAAACTACGAATGGACAGATATGTATGATAGAATGGCTAAAGAAGCAAAAGAAGAAGGATTTGACCATATAGCATATTTATTTTCAGAAGTAGCAAAAATAGAAAAAGAACATGAAGAAAGATATAAAAAATTATTAGAAAATGTAAAAGATGGAAAAGTATTTGAAGCTGGAGAAATAAAAGTATGGAAATGCAGAAATTGCGGACACATTGTTGTTGGAACAAAAGCACCAGAAGTATGTCCAGTTTGTGCTCATCCAAAAGCATATTTTGAAATTAAGGCAGAAAATTATTAAAATAAAAAAAGCATATAAACCAAATTAAATAAATCATTAAGATTAAAGTTTAAAACCAATTAAACTTTAATCTTTTTTTTGCACAAAAATTTTCAAAATAAATTTTGTACATGAACAAAGACGTAGATATTAAAATGTTATAATGAGTGCTAATGATATTAATGTATATTTGTGTTCTATTATAGTGAAGTTCACCAAATTTACCACAATAGAACAATAATAACTCAAATTTATTCAAAAAACACTAAATAAAAAGTTACATAATTCGACTCTAAAAAACAATTTTTGTTCTAAAAGCTTACGGAAATGCAGAAGAAATTCACAAAAAGTTCACAAAAAATTCACAAAAGTATTTACAATTGAAAAAAATTATAATATAATAATTGCGAAAACATTTCCTATATTTGGAAACAACAGAAAAAAGTTATAAGTATACGTATGTTAAGAAATATAAGTATGAAAGAATCGAGCAAAAGCTATAGTCCGTAAGAAAAATATAGTATAAAACTGATTTTTATCATACTTTTTTGATATAAAAATAATATTTAATATACTATAAATATTATAATAATTTTCTGAAAATTTAAAAGGGAGGTAATAAAATGAAAAAACCAAAAAACAATGCTATTACTATATTTTTAATAATATTAGCAATAACATCAATACTATTAGTACCACTAAATGTTTTTGCTGAAAGTACAGAAATTTCAACAGATATTCAAATAGTAAAAGCAGAAAATGATGATTATATAATCTATGTAAAAGAAATGGCAAACATTGAATTCAAATTTGCTATATCAGATTCTGAAACATTAGATCCATCAAGTGTTGATTTGAATTATATAAATTCAGTTCAAGATACTGAAGGAAATAATGTTGCATATATTGAAAAATCAAAAGAAGCAATTGCTAAATATATATATATAAAAGAATCCGAAAATACTAAAATTGTAAAAATAGATTTATCAAAAGCATTTGAAAAATCTAAAATGGAACAAGTTGAAACAACAACAAAAAGAATTGCAACCGAATTATTAACAAACCTAGAAGAAAGAAATGAAGAAATTAACGGAGTTGCATATAAAGAAACAGTTGGGGGTCTAAAAATAACAGATGAAAGTAATGCAAAATATCAATTTGTTAGAGTTAAATTACCAACTGAAAAATATTCTACATTACAAGAACTAGGAGAAAAAATCAATTCAGAATATAATGAAAAAGATATGTACTCTAAAATAGAGCTTGCAAAAGAATTCAATTCTTTATATGAAGAATTAATAAATACTGCAAATACACAAAATAGTTGGGAAGATGTAGAAAATTTAGAAATAAGACAACCAATCGAAGCACAAAAAGGTGACAAATATGTTGTACTATTAAAAAAAGTATCTCAAAATGAGACAGAAACATATGATGCAAAATTTTTAACTTCATATAGAGAAGATGAAGAAGAAAAAATACCTGGTAGAACAGAAAAAAATATAGTACATGAAACATCAAAATTACCAATTACAGGTGAAAGCATAGCAATATTTATAGCTTTAGCAGTTATTATAATAGCAACAATATTTGTATTTATAAAAATAAAAAAAGAGCAAAATAAAGGTAAAAAATAAAATGAAATTAAAAATATATAAAATTATTTTTATAATATTAATAATAATATTAATAATTTTATTTGGAAAAATAATATCAAAAACTATAGAAAATCATAATTATGATATAGAAAATCACAAAACAGTGGAAGCATTTTCAGAAATAACACAAAAAGGTGAAAATGAGGAAGTTTTACTACAAGGATATAAAGTAATAGGTATTGTTAATATACCTAAAATAAACATTGAATATCCAATATTAGACATAAATACATACAATCCAGAAGAAACGAAAGCACCAATGAAAATATCTATAGTAAAATATTGGGGAGGAAATGTAAACGACTACGGAAATTTATCCATTGCAGGTCATAACAATTATGATGGAACAATGTTTGGAAAAACAAAAAAACTGGAAGAAGGAGACATAATAGAATTAACAGATTTGCAAAATATAAAAATACAATACAAAATATATAGCAAATTTGTAACAGATCCAAATGATGTAACAATACTAGAATCAAACAATTATGAATCTAGAGAGGTTACTTTAATTACATGTACAAATGGAAATAAAAATAGGCTTATATTAAAAGCTAAAGAAATTTAATAAAAGGAGGAATTCTAAATGGCAGTAAATCTAAAAATGCCAAATAAGAAAACTACTTTAATTATTTCAATAGTAATTGCAATAGTATTAATAATTGGAATTATAGGTACAGTAGTGTTCTTAAAAGATAGAGGAAGTACTGAAGCTGCTGAAATAAATGGTGAACAACTAACAAAAGATACTACAGGAACAAGTACACAAAATGAACAGCAAACTTCTGAAAATGGCGAAACAGCAAAACAACAAAATGAAAATAACAGTCAAGAATCAAACCAAAATTTAGATAATCAAAATGTACAAAATCAAAATAATGAACAAACTAATAACTCTGAAACTACACCTTCTGCAACAACTAATGCAGGAACAAGTACAACAACATCAAATATAAATAGTAACAACAACAATGGTTCAGTATCAAATTCAAATGGAGCACAAAGTGGTTCAAATATTAACACAACAGATAATATTCAAGATACAACAATTACAAGAACAGAAGAAGTTCAAATACCAGAAAGACAAATATCAGAAGGACATTATGTTGGTTGGACACCAATAAATATAAATGCTGAACTTGCATCTGCAAAAATTAAAGTAGAAACAGATAATGTTGAAGTAGATAAAAAAGCAGATGAAAAAGTAAGTCAAGGTGAAGAAGTAACATATGTTATAACAGTTACAAATAATACAGAAAAAGATTTTAATAATATTGAAGTAAAAGACAAAATAGATACAGAAATTGTAGATATAAATAGTGTAACTTACATAACTGAAGACAATGAAGAAATAAATTTATGGAACAAAGAAGGAAACATAAAAGACAATACAATTATTTGGAATATTGATATAAAATCAAAATCAATAGCTACAATTAAATTTAAAATAAAAGTAAAAACAAATGTAAAACCAGAAACAATACTTAAAAATTCTGTAATTGCAAATGGAATTGAATTAAAAGAACCAACAGAAACAATTATAGAAGAAGCAAAAACAGAAGTAAAAGTATCAAAAGAATGGAAAAACATAGAAAGCGATGCAGCACAAGCACATAAACTAGATAAAATAAAAGTAGAA